>JANMAM010000136.1:0-6588 GCA_031359795.1 Gemmatimonadaceae bacterium | reverse complement strand
GCGGCGTCGAGGATTTTCATTCGGCTGCTTTCCATGGGCCGAACGGTAGTCGGGCCGGATGAGGAAAGCAAGCAGGTACTTACACGCGACAACTGTTTACGGTGGGGGAGGAACGGCGGGAGGACGGCGGAACCGCGCCGCAGAGACGCAGGGGCGCAGAGGACGCGCGCAGAGAACTACGAACGGCGCTACCGAGGCGCCGAATCGCCGAGGGTGCCTTGCATCCGGACGGCGCGATGGCACGAGCCGGGATTTTTTTGGGCACGCGTGGTGAGATGGTCTCACCATGCGTGCCCCGAGTCGCTCAGGCCCCGGGCGCGACGGACCTCGCCCCGCGTGCCCCAATCAGTTCAGGCCCCGGCGCGACAAACTCACCCCGCTTGCCCCAAGCAGTTCAGGCTCCGGCAGAGGGTCTTACCATGCAGGCTGTTGGTAATCCTCGGCGTCCCGGCGCCTCGGCAGCGCCGTTCGCAGTTCTCTGCGCGCGTCCTCTGCGCCTCTGCGTCTCTGCGGCGCGGTTCCGCAGTCCTCCCGCCCGCTCTCAGCCCCCGCCACCGCCAGTATCCATCCACGAATCCTCGCTCTTCTGCCACCATCCGGCCGGGAGAGTCCGTTCGCGCGGCCAGATCTCCTTCAGCGTCTCGGCCTCGTACAGCCGGCCGTTCTTCATCACCCAGCGAATGCTCGTGATGTTCTTCAGGTCGTCGAGCGGGTTCGAGTCGAGGATCTGCAGGTCGGCGAGCTTTCCGGCTTCGATGGACCCGATGTCGCGGGCGAGGCCGATCGACTCGGCGCCGTGAATCGTCCCGGCGTGGAGCACCTGGTTCGGCGTCATCCCGCCCATGCCTAACGACCAGAGCTCCCAGTAGGTGCCGAGTCCCTGGAGCTGGCCGTGGCCGCCAAGTCCGACCCGGCCGCCGGCGTCGGCGAGCTTCTTTGCCTGCGCCGCGATTAGCGGGAAGGAGTATTGCTCCGTCCGGAACCAGCCCGGTCGCCGGAACCCGCGACGTTCGAGCTCCACCCTGGGCACGAAGCGAATGAGCTTCGGATCCTTCGTGACGTCGTAGCTCTCGTACCAGTAGTTCTCGCCCCACGGCCCCCCGTACTGCACGAGCAGCGTCGGCGTGTAGGTGATCTGGCTCTCCGCCAGCACCTTCACCACATCGCCGAAGAGCGGGGCGATCGGATAGGCGTGCTCGCTCCCCGCGTAGCCGTCCATCGCTTCGGTGAGGTTCTTCCTGAAATCGAGCCCGCCCTCGAGCGTCGGCGTCAGCTTCAGCTCGCGCGCGGCCATCACCACCCACTGCCGCACCTTCCGGTCACCGACCATGTACTGCTTGATCGTGTGGGTGTCATAGTAGTCGGAGTAGCGGCGCAGCACGTCGCGCGCGTCGTCGAGGCTCTTGATGTCGTCGGAGGCGAAGACGCCCGGCCCGGTCGAGAAGATGCGGGGGCCGAGGATGTCGCCGGTCTCGACGAGGTCGCCGTACGAGAGCACGTCGGTGGTCGAGGTCTGCGGATCGCGGGTTGTCGTCACGCCATACGCGAGCTCGGCGAGATACTCCCAGACCTCGGTGCGGTGCACGCCCCACGCCGGCCACATGTGCGCGTGCACGTCGATCCAGCCGGGGATGATCGTCTTCCCCGTCACGTCGACGACCTTTGCGCCCGCGGGCACGGTGACGTTCGCGCCGACGGCGACGATCCGATTGTCGCGGACCACCACGTCGCCCTTCTCGATCACTTCGTCGCCCTTCATCGTGACGATCCGCGCTCCTCGCAGCACCACCGTACCGTTAGGCCTGTCCTTCTTCACGTTGATGACGACGTCGACGCGTCGCGGCTCGTAGGCGGGCTTCTTCACGGTGTCGGCGTCGGACTTCGCCTTCATCGTGTCGGCGAGCGCGGCGACCTTGCGCGCCGCGCTGTCGGTGCCGGCCACCGCCTTGCTGTTCGTGTCGGCGCCGGCGTTCGATTTCTTCGCCGAATCGGATGCGGCCTTCTTCGCGTCGGCCTTTGTCGTCGAGTCGCGAACGAGCGAGTCGGCGACCAGCAGGTCGTACATGAAGAACGAATGGCCGATCGAGTAGTAGGCGTGCCGTCCGTCGCGCTGCCAGCCGACGAAATCGCCGCCGACGCGCGTCAGGCGCCTGACGGGCACCGGCGCCGCGGACAGGTTGACGACGTTGATCGACGGTGGAGTCGAGCCGATCTGCGGAATGTCGACGACGTAGACGTTGTTGCTCGCGAGCACGAGTGCACGGTCGCCGTCCGGCGAGATGAGGATGTCGTCGGCCGGGTCGGGGCGCGGAGTCGTCGCGAGCGGATTCGTGTAGCCGGTCGCGTTGAGAATGATCTTGCGATCGCTGCCGTCGAAGCGCATCGAGACCAGTCCGTCGACGATGTCGTCGACATAGACGCGAGTCGTATCGCGCGTGAAGTGCGGATAGCCGTAGTAGGTAAGCGGCGAGATCGCGTGCGGCTCACAGCCCGCCTTGCCGCAGCCGTTCGCCGGGAACCAGACCAGCTCGATGCCAGCGCTCGGCGGGTTGCCGTTCGCTTCCTCGTTCTCGATGCGCGGCCGGCGCGGTCCGCGCGCGACGACGATCTTCCCGCCGTCAGGGCTGTAGTTCGGCTGGTCGAAATACGCGGCGCGCTGCGCGATCCGTTCAGGCGTCCCTTTCCCATCGGCGCGGGTGCGCCAGAGATTGCCCCCGCTCTCGTTCCAGCTGACGTAAGTGATCCAGCGGCCGTCCGGAGACCAGACTGGCATGTGCTCGCCGGTGCCCGCGCCGCTCTGCGTCACGCGCCGCGGCTGGCCGGTCGGAACGTTGCCCTTGCGCGTCGCACTGGCGGATGCGTTCGCGTCAGGCAGGTCCATCACGTAGAGCTTGTCGAGCGCGGTGAACGCGATCCGCTTGCCATCGGGCGATGGGCGCGCGCCGCGGATCTGGCGAACCACCATGCTCGAGTCGTTGATCGGGTACTCGAAGCGGGCGAGTGGCCCCATCCACTGGTTCACCTCGGCGGTGAACGGAATCTCGGTGGCCTGGCCGCTCGGGACGGCGATGCGCCAGAGCTTTCCGTCGTGCGACGCGATGACGAATTTCGAGTCGGGCGTGAATGCCATCCCCGGCATCAGGTCGCGCGTAAACCGCGACTCCTGGTCGTCGCGCTGCACCTTCGGGGCAAGCGTCTTCTCATCGCCGGTCGCGAGGTCGCGCAGGCGGAGCGCGGTGATCGTGTCCGCGCGTGTTCCATACACGAGCCACTTGCCGTCGGGGCTGACAGCCGGCCGGACCGCACCGCCTAACGCGTTGGTGCGGGCGTAGGTACGGCCCGTCTCCCGGTCGTATACCACGACCTGCCAGTCGAACGACGTGAGGTTGTAACCCCAGCCCCCGCGCTTCGCTGACGCGAAGACATAGCGTCCATCGGCGGACGGCGCGGGCCCGGTGTAGTTGTTCGGAACGGGGGGCGCGAACGGTGCCGTTGGCGCGGGGCTCGTCTGCGTCATCTTGATTCCCTTGCCACCGTCCTTGTGGAAGAGCCAGAGGTCGAAGAGGTTTGGCGAACTCTTCGCGACGACGACGTACTTGCCGTCGGGCATCCACCGTGGCGAGAGGTATTGCGTGTTGTCGCCCTTGGTCAGCGCCCGCGGGTGGGAACCGTCAGCGTCGACGAGCCAGATGTTGTCGGCGCCGCTTCGATCGCTGAGGAACGCGATCGTCTTCCCATCCGGCGACCAGGCTGGGTTCCCGTCGAATGCCGTGCCGCTCGTGATTCGTGTCGCCGCACCGCCGCCGATCGGCAGCGTGTAGAGATCGCCGACCAGGTCGAATACGATCGTCTTCCCATTCGGCGAGACATCGACGGACATCCACGTCCCCTCGTTGGTCGTGAATTTCACGTTCCGCGTCGGGACGAGCGGCAGCCCTTCCGGCCTGGCCGAGGAGTCCGGCTTCGGCGCCTTCGAGGTGTCCTGCTGCGCTGCAAGGGCGGGCGCGACGGCGAGCGCCGCGGCGAGGGCGATGACGAGATGCATGTCGGTATTGGAGAGAGCGGGTGGGATTGTTCGCGTCTACTTTACCGGCGCGCGAAGTGTGCGCAAGGATACAGCTGTCCGGACACGGTAAGCCGGGACGGCCGCCATCCGGTCATTCCGGACGGGCGAGGTACGGATGCTGCCTTCGGGCGAGCGTCCGGCGCGGCTGATCCGCCGTTGCAGGACAGTGCGGGCGCTCGATGGCGACTGCACTCGACACGTACTTCACGAGGAGGTTTGAAACGTGGCAACCAGAGACGCAACGGTCGGAACGTCGCGGCCGGGACGCGGCGGCGGGCTGTTCGCCATGCGACTGTCCCACGGACGTGGTGTGAGCTGGGGGGCGGTGTTTGCCGGTCTCCTCATGGGCACCGCCGTACAGATCCTTCTTACAATGCTCGGTGTTGCGATCGGTCTCGGCGCCGCCGACGACTCGGCGAAGGGAGCGAGCATCGGCGCGGGAATCTGGGCAGTGATCGCCGCCTTGCTCGCGGCGTTCCTCGGCGGCCGAGTTGCAGGAATGACGGCGCGGGCGCGCGAAAAGGGCGACGGTGCGTTTCACGGGCTGCTCGCGTGGGCGCTGTCCACGATCATCGCCATCTGGCTGATTTCGGCCGGTGCCGGCAAGCTGCTCGGTGGGGCCGCGAGCGTCGCCGGAAATGTTGCAGGTGGAGCGGCCTCGGGGTTGAGCCAGGCCACGGCGACCCGGCCGAACACTGTTCGCGAGAACGCGCAGGACATGTCGCAGAATGCGCAGCAGCCGCAGGTGCAGGCGCAAGCCGATACGCTGAAGGAGCGGGCGGCAGAAGCGGCCGAGACGGCGCGCAAGGTCGCGAAGAACGCGGCCTGGATTGCGCTCGTCGGAATGATTCTCACCGCGCTCGCCGCGGCGTTCGGTGGCGCGAACGGTGCGCGCGACGACTACGACGAAGTGGTAGTCGGGCGCCCTCTCGTCTGAGCTACTCGCGGTAAGCTGTAAGCAACAAGCAATAAGCGGACGGCGTTGAGGGTACGTACCTCAACGCCGTCCGCTTATTGGTTGCCGCCTGTCGCTTACCGCTCGGGGCTGACTTCGCCGCCAAGGCGAGCAACCGAAGGTCAGAATCCGCTGTCGCTCGGCTTGCCTGACGCGCCACCGGCCGGGCGATGCCAGGCGTCGCTCACCGCGGTACGCGCTTCGTTCCACTCCATCTTCGAGTTGCCGCGCGCCTTGTCCCAACCTTTCTGCAGGTCGCCGGCGATCGCGTCGAACTGCTTGCCGCCATGCCTGGCGCGGGATTCCCAGCCGTACTTGTAGGCGGGCTGGTAGTAGTCATAGCCCCGATCGGCCGACGCGTAGGGACGCTTCGAATAGTTGTTGCGCCAGTAATCGTCTTCGACCGTCGGGTTGATCGCTTCCGCCGCGCCCTTGCCGGCGAGTCCGCCAGCAACCGCGCCGATCGCGCCGCCGACGAGCGCTCCGACCGGCCCACCGATCGCGCCGATGGCCGCGCCTGCCGCGGCACCGCCGCTCGCGCCGAGGCCCGTGCCGATGGGATGGGCGCCCGGTGCGCCGCTGATCGGGTCGCGATTCGCGTCGTTCTTCCCGTCCGCGATCTTCTCGTTGGTACGGTTGTCCTTGTCGAGGTTACTCATGTGCTGCTCCTCCGCAATCGGTTGATCCGTCAGGTGAAACGTGCTGCTGCATAAGGCAGCCACCGTGCCAATCGCTGCGGTCGCGTCCGCTTGACGGCATTCGTTCGGGACCAGCGTCCAGCGCGCGCAACACTAACGGCGGGCTTCGCTGCCTAACGGCGAGTCGTCGAGGCGATCGAGAAGTTCGGCGGGGTCGGCATAGATGGCGATTGCGCCACTGAGCGGTCCGTCGCCCCAGCCACCGCAGCGGAGGGCGATGGTGCGTACGCCGGCCCTGGTCGCGGCTTCGATGTCATACGGAGTGTCGCCGATCATGATCGCTTCGTCGGGAGCGGCGTTCGCCTTCCCCAGCGCGGCGAGGATGATGTCGGGCTCGGGCTTCGACTTCCCGTTGGCGTCGTCGCTGGTCGTCTCGCGAGTGATGAGGTCAGCGACGCCGGCACGCTCGAGCAGCGTGTCGAGCTCGTTCTCCTTGGCCGATGTCGCGATGACGCGTTTGAGGCCGCGATCTCGAAAGGCTTCGAGAAGCTCGCGCGTGCGATTGAAGGCGCGGATGGTCGGCGCGTAGGCGGTGAGGAAATGTTCGGTGCGCTCCTTCGCGAGCTTCTTCCCCTGCGGAGAGTCGATCTTCACGCCGATGACCCGGGGAAGGAGCTTGTCGCCCCCCATTCCGATCAGCGGCATGATCTCCTGCCAGGTGACCTTGTCCCAGCCATGCGCGCGGAGCGTATCGGCCCAGGCGCGGGCATGTGATTCGTTGCTGTCGATGAGCGTGCCGTCGACGTCGAGCAGGACCGTGTGGATCACGGCATGCCCCTCCACCGGCGCGCGTTAGGCACGGACACCAGTCCCGCGGCCGGCCGTTGCCGGCTCCGGCGGGGGCAGAGAACCGACGCGGGGGGGGGGGT
>JANMAM010000132.1:0-7071 GCA_031359795.1 Gemmatimonadaceae bacterium | reverse complement strand
CGAGGCCGAAGAGGAAGAGTCGCGCGAGAAGACCAAGGAGGTCGCGAAGCGGACCTACTCGCAGTCGGTCGCGGTCACGAAGGAGCTCGTCCACTCCGTCCGCGTCGGCCGCAGCCCGAACATCAAGAAGATCAAGCGCGTGGTGCAGACGATCGTCGACCAGATCCTGAACGAGGAGACGTCGCTCATGGGATTGACGACGATCCGCGACTACGACGAGTACACGTTCACCCACAGCGTCAATGTCTGCATCTTCTCGGTCGCCCTCGGCCGACGGTTAGGCCTGACGAAGCTGCAGCTCTACGACCTTGGCCTCGCGGCGCTCTTCCACGACATCGGAAAGTCGCGAGTCGCCGTCGACGTGCTGAACAAGGCGACCGGCCTGACCGACGACGAGTGGCGCCAGATTGCCGCGCATCCATGGCTCGGGACGCTCACGCTGTTCCACATGCGCGGGCAGCAGGAACTCCCCTACCGCGCGATGGTCGTTGCGTACGAGCATCACATGAAGACCGACCAGACGGGATATCCCCGTCCGATCCGCGGGCGCGACATGAGCATCTACAGCAAGGTCGTCGCCGTCGCCGACGGGTTCGACGCGGCGACCTCGCGCCGCGCCTATCAGACGGACCCGCTCTCGCCCGCGGCCGTCCTCCAGGAGATGCGCGACAATCCCCGGCGCGGCATGGATCCGGTGGTGGTGAAGGCGTTCATCAACCTGCTCGGCGTTTACCCCGTCGGGACGCTCGTCGTCCTCGACACGTTCGAGCTGGCGATCGTGCATCAGGCAAACCCGATCGCTGAGCTCATCTCGCGCCCGATCGTCCGGGTCGTGAGCGACGCGCGTGGAAACGTGATATATCCCGGTGAGCTGGTCGATCTCGCGATCCGCGACGCATCGGGTGAGCGCTTCGCCCGCACCATCATCAAGACGGAGAATCCGGACCGCTATGGCATCCGCATCAGCGACTATTTCGCCTGACCTGCTCTCGCAGCGGTTCGAGGCGCTGCGGACAGCGGGCCGACGGGCGCTGGTGCCGTATGTGACGGCCGGCCATCCGGATCCGGTCCGGTCGCTCGCGCTGCTCCAGGGGCTGGCCGACGCGGGAGCGGACGCCATCGAGGTCGGCGTGCCATTCTCCGATCCGATGGCCGATGGGCCGGTCATCCAGGGGAGCTCGCAGCAAGCGTTAGGGCACGGCATGAACCTCGATCGCACGCTCGATCTGATCGCGCGGGCAAGGCTCGAGGTGCCAGTCGTGCTGTTCACCTATCTCAATCCGCTGATCGCTGCCGGACGGGACGTGCTCACGCGCGCCAGCGATGCCGGATGCTCTGGCGTGCTCGTGACCGACCTTCCGGTTGGTGCCGATCCGGAGCGCGAGAGCTGGCTCGGTGACGGACCACTCGCATTCGTCCGCCTCGTCGCCCCGACGACGCCATCGGACCGGATGCGTGAGATCGCGCGGCACGGTCGCGGCTTCGTCTACCTCATCAGCCGCATGGGGGTGACCGGCATGCAGCAGTCGCTTCCGCCGGAGTTGGGGGAGACCATGCGCCGCCTGCGCGGCGTAACGACGCTGCCGGTATGCGTCGGCTTTGGAATCTCGCAGCCGGACCAGGCGAAATCCGTCGCCGCGATCTCCGACGGCGTAGTCGTCGGCAGCGCGATCGTGCGCGCCGCCGAAGACAGCGTCGACGCCGCTTTGTCGCTGGCCCGCGCGATGCGCGCCGCGATCGACCAGTGCTGAGCGACTAGTGCGGCTCTTCCTGAAATACTACGCCCGCGCCGTCGCGGTCGTCGGTTCCGCGATACTCCTCCTCACGCTCATTCACGGGGAGGCGTGGGTCACGCGTTCCTGGAGCATCGCGCTGCTGTTCACCGCGACCGCGGCACTCCGGCGCTTCCAGATTCCGGTCACGAAGTATTCGGCGCTCAACCTGCTCGGGATGATCGCGGTCGGGGGGTCGATCGTGTCCGGTGCACCGGCCACGGCGCTCGCCATCTACGCGGGCGTGTTCTTCACCGACTGGCTGCTGATGGGGAAGCCGGCCGAAGTCGGCTGGATCAACGCCGGCCGCGAGGTGATCGCGCTCGCCGCGTCGTTCGGCTTCTTCTCGGCGATTGCCGTGCTCGGCGACGCGGCGCAGGGGAGCGTGATATCGACCGACATCATCCCCGCCGCGTCCGTTTTCGTATTCAGCTATTTCCTGCTGAGCCGCGCGATGCTCTACTTCACGCTCCTCTTCCGCGACAAGCTGCGGATCGAGGAAAAGTCACTGATTCTTCGCTACGAAGTCATCGCGCTGGGCGTGAGCACGACGGCCATCGCGATCATTGTCGCGACCCTCGCCGCATTCAGGGTGGTTGGCTGGCTGGTCGTGCTGACGGTGCTCGTCTCGGCCGGACTGCTCATCAAGAAGATTCTCGAAGAATCGATCGCCGCCGAAGAACTGAACAAGATCCACGCGATGGAGCAGGTCGTGTCGAGCGACGTCTCGCTCGGCGAAGCGTTTCTCCGGATCGAGCGCCTCGCGCACCGCCTCGTCGATTGGCAGGACTTCCGCATCTGGCGCCTGACGTCCGGCACACTGCGTGTCGTCTATCGCGCCGGCCCCGGGCTCCTCGACGAGAACGCGATTTCGCCGACCGAGGGCTCCGAGCTCCGGACGCGCGTCATCGATACCGGCGAGGCCGTGGTCGTGACCGATGCGCCTCGCGACGGGCGCGTGCGAGCGCCGCGAGCGGCCGCGCGCAGCGTCGCCGTCCTCCCTCTCCGGTTCGGTGACCGGCTGGTCGGACTGCTCGAGCTCGAGCATCACAAGCGGGCGACCTACGGCGACAAGGAGCTACAGCTGCTCCAGCGATCGGCGAATCAGCTCGCGACAACACTGCACATCCACGATCTCAGGACGCCGCTCCTTGCCGCCGTCGAGCGGGTCAGCGCGCAGGTCGAGACGCTGAACCAGTCGGCGCGCGCGCTCCGCAGCGGCGGCGAGGCGGTCGCGCGAACCGTCGGCGAGATCACGCACGCAATCGCGGAGGAGAGCGAGCAACTGGGCCGCTCGCTCGAGATGACTCAGTCGCTGCACCGCGCGACCGCCGCGGTTGCCGCGGACGGCGGAGCCGCGGCTGAGGCGAGCGCCCAGGCGACGCGCATCGCCACCGAGCATCGCGGAACGATCGGGACCGCCATCCAGCGCCTGGTCGGCGCGAAGGGCGTCGTCAGCGAAAGCGCAGCGCAGATCAGCGTGCTCGCGGGTGCGACCCGCGAACTGTTCGAGTTCATCACCGTCATCCGCGAGATCGCCGACCAGACGAACCTCCTCGCGGTCAACGCCGCGATCGAGGCTGCGCGCGCGGGAGATCGCGGCCTGGGGTTCGCCGTCGTCGCCGACGAGGTGAGGAAGCTGGCCGAGCAGAGCGGTCGCGCCGCGAACGAGGTGAGCGAGATGCTCGAGGGGTTCCATGACCGCATGCGGAAGGTCGCCGCGAAGGTGCGGGACGGCGAAGCGATCGTCGCCGACGTCGAGACGCTGTCGGAGGCCGCGCTCGCGGCGCTCGACCAGATCGTGACGACAACCGCGCTCAGCTCGGACCGAGCGGGCCGCATTGCCGCCGTGTCGCGCGAGCAGGAGACGCAGTTCCAGCGGCTGCGCGACGGCGTGGAGCGCGTGACCGAAATCTCGGCGCGCAACCGCGACGGGGCGAGCGCGGTAACGGCTTCCGCGACGCAGCAGGCAACCGCGCTCCGCGAGCTCGAGGGCGCAGCGCATGAGCTGCGTGATGTCGCCGTCTACCTGAACGAATTGACGAGGCGCTTGACCAGCGTGAGCTGACGTCGCAGGCGTCGAATTTCGTTTGACAGTGGTCGCTGCCCTCCGTACGTTCCCCGCGTGTCAGCCCGTGAAGCGATCACCCTCCGCGCGATGCGCTTCCACGCGCGAGTCGGCATCCTCCCCCATGAGCGGGAGCACCCGCAGCCGATCGAAGTGGACATCACCGTCTGGCACGACCGGCGCGGGCCCGCGACAGTCTCATCCATCGTCGACTATCGGGCGCTGTACGACGCGACCGCACGCGTCGTCGGGGCGAATCACGAGCTTCTCGAGACAATCGGCGACGAGATCGTCGACCTGGTGTTCGCCGAACATGCCGTCGCGCGCGCTCGGGTGGCGGTGCGGAAGCCCCACGTCGCGCTCGCCGGGCCGCTCGGATACGCCGAAGTGGTGGTCGATCGTAATCGCGGTGCGTGACGTCGCCTATATCGCGCTCGGGTCGAATCTTGGGGATCGGGACGGCCACCTCGCCGCGGCTCGGGCCGAGGTCGCGATGATCCCCCGATCGCGCCTGCGTGCGGTATCAGCGGTCGAGGAAACAGCGCCGATCGGGTCGGTGCATCAGGGCGCGTACCTGAATCAGATGGTCGCGCTCGAAACCGACCTGACGCCAAGGGAGTTGCTCGATGCGCTTCAGGGAATCGAAGAGCGGGCGGGGCGGGTGCGAGATGTGCGCTGGGGACCGCGGGTGATCGATCTCGACATCGTGACGATGCGGGTGCAGCGCGGCGACGACGACAGCTGCCGGGTACCGCATCCCGAGTTGCACAATCGCGATTTCTGGCAGCGGGAGCTCGGCGAGCTGCTCGCGATGGAGGTGCAGTGACGGCGGCAAGAGCAATCACCATTCGCGACCTGGTCGCGCGGAAGAATGGCGAGAAGATCGTGATGGTCTCGGCGTACGACGCGATGTTCGCGCGCCTCGCCGACGATGCTGGCGTCGATGTCATCCTCGTCGGCGACTCGCTCGGCAACATCGTAGCGGGGCAGGAGTCGACGCTCCAGGTGACGCTCGACCAGATGATCTACCATGGGGCGGCGGCGCGTCGGGGCTGCACGCGCGCGCTGCTCGTCGTCGACCTGCCGTTCCTGACCTACCAGATCACGACCGAAGACGCGATGCGGAATGCGGGACGCGTGATGCAGGAGACCGGCGCGCAGGCCGTCAAGCTCGAAGGCGGCTCGCCGGCTCGGGCAGACGCGGTCGCGAAGATCGTCGGCATGGGTGTGCCGGTGATGGGTCATCTCGGCTTCACGCCACAGTCGGTGCATGCGTTAGGCGGAGCGCGTGTGCAGGGGAAGAGCGACGCGGCCGCGGCGTCGATGATCGCGGACGCGAAGCGCCTCGAGGACGCCGGCGCGTTCGCGGTGGTTCTCGAGCTCGTCCCCGCTGCCGTCGCGGCGAGAGTCACGGACGCGGTCCGTGTGCCGACGATCGGGATCGGCGCCGGGGCGCACTGCGACGGCCAGGTGCTCGTGCTCCCCGATCTGCTCGGCCTGAATGGCGATTTCTCACCGCGCTTTCTCAAACGCTACGCGGAGCTCGGGGCGGCAGCGCAGGCAGCGGTTCGGCAATTCGTCGCCGAGACGCGCGACGGCAGCTTTCCGGACGAGAAGCACAGCTACTAGATGCAAACGGTGCAGGGGGTGGCGGAACTGCGCGTGGCGCTCGCGCGCGCGCGCGCCGCGGGATTGCGGACCGCGTTCGTTCCAACGATGGGATTCCTGCACGACGGACATCTAAGCCTCATCGACGAGGCGAAGCGTCGCGCCCAGTTCGTGGTGGTGAGCATCTTCGTGAACCCGCTCCAGTTTGCGCCAACCGAAGACCTCGCGCGTTATCCGCGCGACGCCGCCGGCGACGCGGCCAAATGCGAAGGTCGTGGCGTCGACCTGCTGTTCACCCCTTCGGTCGAGGAGATGTACCCGCACGAGCGTCGAGCCGAAGTCGTCCCGCGCGCGCTCCACACGCGCTGGGAGGGCGCGGCCCGCCCCGGCCACTTCAGCGGGGTACTCACCGTTGTCGCCAAGCTGCTCAACATGGTGCAGCCGGACCTCGCGGTCTTCGGACAGAAGGATGTACAGCAGGCGACGCTCATCCGCGCGATGGTCGAAGACTTGAACGTTCCGACGGAGATCTTCGTCGCGCCGACCGCGCGCGAGGCTGACGGTCTCGCGATGTCGAGCCGGAACAGCTATCTCGATGACGCTGGCCGACGCTCGGCAACGGCGCTCTCACGGGCGTTGTTCAGCATGCGCGACGCGTTTCGCACTGGTGAGCGGCACGTCGACTCGCTCGTCGCGACAGGGCGCGGGGTGCTCAGCGCGGAACGCGACATCGCGGTCGACTATCTCGCGATCGCGGACGCTGCGACGCTCGAGCCGATCGAGAATGCAACGCGCACCTCGGTCGCGATGATCGCAGCCCGGATCGGCCGCACTCGTCTCATCGACAACGTGGTGCTCGGACAATGATGGCGCTTCCCTCGTGGGCTTGTGTCACCGAGAAACGGCGCGCGCACATCGAGCGGGTGACGGCGCTGCTCGAGCGTTGGGCAAACGAGCTGGGCGTGACTGACGACGAAGCGCTGAGCTGGCGCGACGCGGGGCTGTTGCATGACGCGCTCCGCGACGCGCCCGAGGACCGCCTTCGCGCGCTCGTGCCGCGCGCGGACTTCGCGACCGAGATGCTGCACGGACCGGCGGCCGCAGTCATGCTCGAGCGCGACGGCGAGCGCCGCGCCGCCATGCTCGACGCGGTTCGCTGGCACACGGTTGGGAGTGCGGCCTGGGGCCGGCTCGGTCGCGCACTCTTCATGGCGGACTTCCTCGAGCCCGGGCGGAACTTCGCACGGGCCGACCGCGCGTACCTTGCGGCCCACGTCGCAGGCGATTTCGACGCGACGTTTCGCCAGGTCCTGCGGATGCGCATCGATCACGCGCTGCGCGAAGGACACACGCTCTTTCCCGAGACGGTGGCGCTGTGGAATCTCGTGCGCTGATTCGCAGCCTGCTGCTGGGCGCCGTCGCGCTGGCGATCGTCGCCGGGGCAGGCTGGGGCGTGTACCGCTGGCGAGAAACCCCGGGGCGGGGGGGGGGGGGGGGGGGGGGGGCGCCCCCCCCCGGGGGGGGCGGGAGGGGGGGGGGGGGGTTTTGGAGAAGCGAACGCGGCGGGGCCCCCCCCCCCCGCCGCACAAGAGTGGTGTCGGGGGGGAGGCAGAGGGGGGGGGG
>JANMAM010000099.1:0-11995 GCA_031359795.1 Gemmatimonadaceae bacterium | reverse complement strand
GCCGCGACGGCAGTCGCCGCCGCGCGGGTAGACGCGCAGCAGTCGGATCCGTACCATGCGACCCTTTACCAGGGGACGGGATTGGTGACGATCCCGGTCGCGTGGGTATCGCCGAACTCGTACGATGCGTGGTTCGCGATCAGCGGCAAGCATCTGCCGTCATACGACGTGGCGACCGGGCAATCGAAGCAGGGTTTCGCAAGCCTGTGGAACACCAATGTCGCGCTCGATGTGCACATGTTCGGGCGAGCGTCCGTTGGAGTTGCCGCGTACGACCAGAACATCGACTACGGGTTTTTCGGGCAGGTACTGCTGCTTGAGGACAAGCTCGGGACGCCGATGCCAGGAGTGGCGATCGGTGTGCGCAATGTCGGACCAGGGAAGCATCAGGACCGCTTCTACATTGCTCACGACGTCAGTCTCGTGAATGGCAAATACGTGAAGGTCGTGAATGGCCAATTCAACGATTTCAGCACCGCGCCCAGCGTATACGGTGTCATCACCAAGCAATTTGCACTCGGTCCAATGATGGGTCGGGTTCCCGCCTCGCAGCTCGGATTCACCGTTGGCTACGGAAACGGTGTGTTTTCGGACGACGGAGAGCTTGGCGATGCCTACAATGATCGCGGAACCATCGCTTCGGGCTTGTTCCTCGGCGGCAGGTTTTCGATGCACCCTTCTCTCAACACAACGCTCGCGTTCGTAGCCGAGAACGACGGCTTTGATTACAACGCGGGTCTTGTGTACGACTGGCGCGGATTGTCAGCCGGAGTCTACGGAACCGAACTGGAAGAGGGGGGTCGCAAGAATACGGGCTTCGGGCTCTACAATTATACGAAGTTCAATGTTTCGCTTGGCTACAGTGGCAACATCATCGACATCTCGCGTGGTGTGCTTCTGCGCAGTCGCATAACGGAACTGACAAGGGAACAGCAGCGCCTGAATGCAGAGATCGTTGCCCGCGGGCGTCGCATTGCAGGACTTGAAGTCGCGCTGAGAAAGGCGCAGGCGGGCGAGCTTGCCGGGATGGCTGCGCGTCGCGCTGAGCTGGAAAAGTCGGTGCAGGAGGAGAGAGACGCGATCCAGCGTGCGGAGGAGCGGTTGAGAAGTATTCAGCAGAATCCCTCCACACCGGCGACGCCCCCGGCGACAAGCACTCCGCCACAGAACTGACGAGGCGATCGAGAACCGATGAGAATGACACGTATTTCCGCCGCGGTCGCCGGCGCGGCGCTTCTGACGATCGCCGCCCGACGAGCCGAGGGCCAGCAGACATTTCCGCAGACCATCTATTGGGGATCAGGCCTCATAGATATCCCCGCGGCGTGGGTCGGTCCGGTCCCGGGCGACTTCGCGATCAACTATTCGGCGAAGCGTTTCGACGCTGATCCGAACTCGCAGAAGATCAACTACAACAATCGCCTGAATTCGCAACTCACCTTCTCGATCTCCGGTTGGGGAATCGTCGAGGCCGGGTACGCGGCCTACTCGTCGAACCCCGAGTGGGGCTTCTTCGGCCACGCGCTGCTGATCAACCAGCAGTCCATGCGCGCACGGGGTGGCGCCGCCGGTTGGGTGCCAAGCGTTGCAGTCGGCGTCCGCAATGTCGGGCCTTACAAGCACATCGATCGGTTTGGCGTTGGCTACGACCTTCTCCCGCCGAATAGCGGCGAGCCCAATCAGCTTCACATCGCCGACTCGCTCCATCAGTCCTTCAATACCGGCAGCACTGTCTACGGGGTCGCGACGGAGTCGTTCTCGTTGACCGACATTCGCCCGACCTGGGCTGATATCGATCTGTCGTTCACCGCCGGCTACGGCAACGGCCTGTTCAGCGACCATGGGGACTTGCCAGTCGAGCAGTACGCGAAGCATTCGACCGGTGGACTGTTCTACGGCGGAAAACTCGACTTCAATGCGACGCCAAACCTTGGCGTCACGCTGCTCGCCGAGAACAACGCGTGGGACTACAACGCTGGTGGCGTTCTGAACTATCGCGGAATCCGGGGCGGAGTCTACCTCACGGAGATCGGCGCGGGTTCGGCGGCGAGCGATACTTCGAGCAACCCGACGAACGCGCAGCGTGCAACGCGAATTTATAATTACAGCAAAGTCGTCTTCACGCTCGGTTGGCAGAGCAACATCTTCGCCCTCCTCAAAGGCGACTTCCTTCAAAATCGCGCCGCGGAACTGGAACGCGCGCGGCAGGCGCTGCTTGCCGAGATCCAGGCGCGGCAGCAGCGCGTCGCTGCGCTCGAGCTGGAAATCAACCGCTACGAGGCACAGAATCTGCTTGAGCTCGAACAGCGGCGAGCACAAGCGGAAGCCGAATTGAGCGCAGAACGCGAAGCGCTGAAGCGGTTGGAAGATCGACTCCGTCGTGTTGAATCCCAGACTGGTACGCCCCCGACGACCCCGCCGCAGCGCTAACAGCGGCGAACCCTGATCACAGAGAAGCGGCGATGAAGCGAATTGTGGTGGCCGTGCTGGCCCTGGTTGCGGTAGCCTCGACGCGTGCAAGTGCGCAGGACGCCAACCAGCAGGCGTACAAGCAGAAGCGCGAAGAATTGGTCAAGGAGCTGCAGCAGGCGCAGGCGCAGCTCGCTGACATCCGCTCGCAGCGTGTCCAGCTCCAGGCACGAATCGAGAACGTCATCGCGCAGATGATGCAGCAGCGCGCCCAGGCGCTTCTCATGAGCAATGAGATGAACGCCCTGCAACAGCTGGACGCGATGCTCACCTCGTCCCAGGACAACCTGGTCGAGCAGCGCGACCGGTTCACGACGATTGCCAATTCGGTCCGTCGGCGATCGGGCTCGGTGCTGGTTGTGCTGCTTCGCGCCGATTCCTCGAGCGGTCCGAGCCAGATCCTTGGCACCGCGGCGCTGCAGGTGGATAACGCTCCGGTCGAGAACCGGAACTACACCGTGACTTCGAACGGCGCGCTGCGCATGGGCGCCGTCGATCAGCTGTACCGCGGTGACGTATTGCCGACAGCGCACACGGTATCGATCAACGTGACCGTCAATGGCCAGCCCTTGACGCAGACGGTGAATGTTTCGGCGGCGGGTGAAACCGTCACGTACGTGCAGTTTGCCATTCGGAATGGCCAGGTCGTCCCGACGACGTGGACGAGCCGAGGCACCACACCGTTCTGAGGCGAGTCCCCAGGGTGCCTATGTTTCGCACAGCAGGTTTTCTCGCGTTCCTCGGCGCAATCTCGCCGCTTGGCGCGCAGGTCACGTCGCCGAACGCCAGCGCGGACAGTGCCCGCGCCGTTGCCCCGGCGCAATCGGGTGACACCGCGCTTCGCGTTAGTGCGAAACGCGATAGCGCTGTTGTCCCGGCAGCTGATCAGGCGCGCGGCGTAGACGCGGAAATTCGCGTCGCGCTGTTCGAGTTGATGGACGAACGATACGTCCCCGCACTCAGTCGCCTGCAGTGGCTTTCCACGTCCCCGGTAGCACTGACCGACGTGGCCGCGAGCGGAGTCTTGCGCGGTCGCGAGGACATGCTGTTCCTGTTATCGCAGGCGTACTACCGCCTCGGGATGGACAGCGCGTTCCGCACCACCGCAACGCCGCTCTCGACGTCGGGTGCAAATGCACGTTTTGGCCGGCTGCTCCGCGGGCAGCTTCTGCTCGACGCCTACCGCCATGGCGATTTTGCAGGCGCGATCCGGATGGCCGGCGCAATGGGCACCGAGGATCAGGGACTAGCGACGCTCGTGGCCGGTCTTTCGGCCTATCAGACCGGCGACGTGGCTGGCGCGCGGCAGCGATTCGCCGCGGCGCGGTCGAGCGCTGCGCCTTATGGCCAATACGCGCAGTACATGGAAGTCCTGACGACGCTTCGTTCTGATACGACTCAGCGCGCGGCTGCGGTCACTTCGCTCGAAGCGCTCGCCTCGACCACGACCGGCGAACTGCAGGATCAGGTGCGCCTAACGGCGGCGGAAGTCGCTTATGAAGCCGAACGCTACGACGACGCAGCACGACTCGCGGGTCAGGTATCGCCGGGCAGCGGCCTCGCTGCTCAAGCGCTCCTGACCCGGGCATGGGCGCTCTACAAGGGCAACAACATCGCGACCGCCGGCCAGGCGTTCGACGAGTTCGCGACCCGTTACCCTCAGCTGCCTGAACGCGACGAGTCCCGCTTGATGGCAGGTCAGGCGTTGCTGCAGCTTGGGCGCACGGCTGACGCGGCCAACCTTTTCCGTACCGTCGCCGACTCCGCTACCAGCGAGTCACGCAACCTGCAGGCGCGTGCGCAGAGCTCCATGAGCCAGGCAGCACGCGCGCTCGTGCAGGCCCGTGCCGCGGGCTTCCTGTTCGTCAGCGACCCGGCAAACGGGAAGACGATCGCCCTCGAGGATGCAGCAGGCTCCGAGCGGCAGGTCCTCGCGACGGTTTTTGGCGATTCGTCGACATCAATCGTTCCTGCGGTCTCGGCAGCGGAGATCATCTCCCTCGATGATATTTCGCGTCGATTCGATGCATTGGCCCCCGCTGGCGACCTGCCGCGTCGCGTAGTCTTCGCTCCGGCGTCGGCGACCAAGAATCCTCGGGATTATGCGGCGCGATCGCAGGCGCTGTACGCGGCCGACGCTGCGGTGGTGATTGCCCAGCATACGCTCGCCGAACTTCTCGCCTCGCAGCAGCGTCAGATTGTGCTGCTCCAGCAGCTTCAGACGCGGCTTGCTTCAGACGCCGATGCACTGACCGCTTTGACCGGGCGTCTCACGGCCGCCCGGGACTCGCTCGCGCGTCTCGCGGTGGCACTTGACGCTGCAAGCACGCGCCTCCGTCAGATGTTCGTCGCACAGATCAACACGACACGGATGTTGGCAAACGAGAACCGTGCCGCAATCGACAGCGTCAAGACCGCGCTTGCCAGTGCGCAGGGCGCCGCAGAGTATCCGAGCCTGGATATCGAGAGGCAGACGGCTACCTCGTACGTGCAGCTCGCGGATATCATCGAGCGCGGCCTCGATACCGCACTCGGCCATCATCCGGTGTTCGCGAAGCGCGATTCGGTGAATGCGCGCGGCCAACAGCTCGCTACGTTGCTCGGCGAGAGTCAGACAGCGCTCGCGGGTGCGCGTCAGGCGGTCGGCGACGAAATCACCCGCCTCCAGAGCGGCGGCTCTGATCGCACGAGAGCTGCGCAAGCAACGCTGGCGGCCGCTGAGTCGCGGCGGAACAATGCCGAGAACGCGGTGGTAGCAGTCGTTGACGCTGAGCTTCGCGCCCGCGCCATCGAGATGATCGCAAGTCTGAGACGTGATACGGAAGCGGCGGAGTTCGGCTCCGCGAGCGCTTCCTTCTTCCAAGCGATCGATGCTGGCCAGACGCCGACGGCTGGGACCACGAGCAGCGCGAGCATCGCGCCGTCGCGCGGTTCGGTGTCGGGCGCCAATGCGCCGACGATTCGCGATTCCCAGCCGCAGCAGAAGTAAACCATGATGCGAGCACTACGCATTTTGAGCGCGGCGATCATCGCTGCTCCCGCAGTACTATTGGCGCAGACGACGCCTGCGCGATGGGTGACTGCTGTCCGTGCAGCGGACGACGCCGTGCTCGATTCGGCGATCACGAAGCTCGAAGAGTTCCTCGGGGAATACCCGAACAGCAACGTCCGCCCGAATGCTCTTTTGCAGTTGGGCGAGCTGCTCGTTCGGCGCGCAGACGAGGAATTCTCGGCGTCGCAGCGCGCGACGTCGGCCGCGGGGACTGACTCGACTGCCGCTGCGCGTGAAGGGCAGATCCGTCCCAATTACGCGCCGGCAATCGCTCGCTACGAGGAACTCGTCCGGCGCTATCCGAACTTTGATCGCATCGACGCCGCGGCGTACACCCTCGGAACGCTGTACACAGCCGATCTGCGCTACGCCGATGCCGGTCGCATGTTCGAGATGGTCACCAGGCAGGACAGCTCCCGCTTTCGCGGTGAAGCGTTCTTCCGGCTCGGTGACGCGCAATTTGAGCAGGCGTCGAGCCAGCGCGGCGCTGCCCGCAATGCGATGTTCGCACGGGCCGCCGCCGCCTACGAGCAGGCGACGAAGATCAACCCGCCCGACAGCGACATCTATTTCCTTGCGCTCTACAAGCTCGGTTGGTCGTACTACAACCAGGCGACCCAGACCAATCAGGCAGAGTATCAGAAAGCTGTTGACGTATTCGGACAGCTCGTCGCGGCATACGATCGACTGACGCCGGAGCAGCAGTCGCGTCTCGGACTCCGCGGCGAGGCGATCGAGTACATGGCGATCGCGTTCACGCAGGTCGGCGGCGCCGCAGCGGCGAATCAGTATTTCGCGTCGCACGGTGGCGCCCCATATCAGGCGACGGTGCTTCGCCGCGTCGCGACGGGATTGCGCGACCAGGGTGATTTCCCGCGCGCGGTCGAAGCGTTCCGCGTCGTGCTCGAGCAGGCGCCGACGGATTCAAGCGCACTTGGCATCCAGCGTGAGATTGTCGACATCTATCAGAACCGGATGATCGAGTTCGATTCAGCGCAGTCCGCGCGCCTTCGCCTCGTCGAAAACTTTGCGCCCGGCTCTGCGTGGGCGCAGGCGAATCCCTCGCTCGCTTCGGCAGCGTCGGCGGCACGTGAAGAAGCGTTGCGCGAAAGCGGCCAGTATCTCCTTGCCAGCGCACAGCAGGGAAACAACAAGGCTCGCTTCGGGGAAGCTGCCCAGCTGTATGGCCGCTATCTGACCGAGTTTGCGCAGTCCGATAGTGCGCAGGCCGTGAACAATTACTATGCAGCCGCACTGCTGGGACAGGGTGACTTCGCGGGCGCGGGGGCGCAGTTCGCCAAGACCGCATTCGACTACAGCAACACGGCCAGCCCCGTTGCCCAGGAAGCGGGCAGGAACGCAATCGTCGCGTACGACTCCGCCCTCGTGCGCAACAAGGGTGACCGCGCGACCCAGGATGCGTTTTTCTCGACCGTGGACCGGTTCGTTGGCCAGTACAAGGACACCGATCTCGCGAAGAAAGCACTGATCCAGAAGGGCCGTCGTGCGTCGGAAACGCAGCGCTGGGACATTCTCCAGCAGACGTTCCAGACGTACGCCCAGAACTATCCGGACGATCCGTACACACCGACGGCGCAAAAGCTGGTCGGCGACGCGCTGTACAAGCAGGGTCAGTACGCCGAAGCCCAGGTGCAATGGGAAGCGGCACAGCAGTACGCGTCGTCGAAGGGGCGCCGCGCGCTGGCTGATACGATCGCGACGCTTCGTACGCAAGCGGCATCCAGCTTCGCCGACACGCTTGTCAAGCAGGGGAACTACGAGCGCGCTGCTGAAGAAGTGTATGTCGCCTTCGCCGACAAGAATCCGAGCTCTCCCAAGGCAGCTGGCGCACTCCGCGACGCGATTGCGACCTACATGCTGGCTGACAGCGCCGCGCGTGCCCGGAATGATGCGGGCGCGTCGGCGAAAGCTCGTCAGCGCGCAATCGACCTGTCCAATCGCTACGCGACGCAGTATCCGAACGACCAGTATCATGTGACGTACCAAGCGCTCGCAGCAAGGCTATTGGGCGAGACTGGCCAGCGAGATCAGGCCATCGAGGCGCTGCGTGCGCTGATTTCGCAAAACAGGGCGTTCACCGGCCGGTCGGACGCGATGGTGCAGTTGGCCGTTGCACTCGATTCAGCGGGGAAGAAGGCAGAGGCGGCGCAGGCTTATGAGCAGTTCGCGGCTGCGTACCCGAGCGACAAGCGGTCGGCCGATGCGCAGTACAACGCGGCCGTGACCTACGCCGAAGCTGGCGACAACGCAGCGGCGGCACGGGCGTATGCATCGTTCGCCTCGCGTTTCCCGCGCGATTCTCGCGCCGCCCAGGCACGGCAGCAGCGCATCGCGCTGCTCCAGGCCGCCGGCGATTCGTCGGGCGCGACGGCCGAACTTTCGCGACTGTGCAGTGGCAACGTGGGGGCTGAGCTGAAAGCCACCTGCGCGGCGCAGACAGGTGATCGGTATTTCCGTAGTGGCGCATCGATGTTTGGTCGGTACCGCGAAGAGCGGCTCGTGATCTCGACGAAGGCGCGGCTCACGGCGGCTGGCGTGAAGACGGCGTCGGCGAGGAAGCAGCAGCTGCTCAAGCAGCTCGCCGCGGAGTTCACCAAGGCGATCGCGACCGGTGATCCGAAAGCCATCGCGGCGTCGACCTATTACCTCGGCCTCGCCCAGTGGGAGTACGGCGACTTCCTGAAGAACGTGCAGCTGCCGTCGGGGCTGAACGACGCCGAGACTGCAGCGGCGCAGCAGGGCTCGGCGCAGCAGGCGGAGGCCTACTACACGCAAGCCAGGACCACCTGGCAGGCGCTCATTCAGAAGGCCGACGCCGACGAGACGCTGAAGAGCGACGCAGGCGCAGCACCCTGGATCGAGCGGGCGAAGAATGCGCTGAACAATAACGTTGACTTGAATCCGCCGACCGCCGCGCTTACGAGCGCGGCGCGGGCGGTGGGAGAGTAATGATGCAGCACGCCAAGACCGCATTGGTGATCGCCGTGGTGCTTGCCCTACCGGCTGTCGCGCACGCTCAGGGTAAAGCGCCAACGGTGAAGCGCCGCCAGGCCCCGATCGAGATTCGAGGTCAGGTCCCCACGCCGCAAGTGGTGACGGTGCGTCCGCGCGAGGTGCCGACCTATAGCCGGCAGGTGCTGTATCCGCGGTTCTACGACCATGATTTCTGGCCGTCGATTCTGCCCGCGTATCAGCTCGTTCCGATGCGTCAGGTGACGGGAGCCGTCCCTGTCGATTCCGCGACGATGAGGACGGACAGCGCAGCGACGAGCGGGCTGCGCCAAGCGGCGCCGACTGCGCCCGCGGCACCGGATAGCGTTAGGCAGCCGGCGCCGAGCACGCGTCCGGATTCGGTGACGCCGCAGCCCGGCACGCCTCCTGCTCGTACGTCGCGGTAGAACACAATCGATTTCAATCCTTTTCTCAAGTCACGAACTCGTCGGAGACGCTAGGTCATGAATACGGTCATCGAGTGGTACAGGTTGGGCGGCGGGATCATGAATTTCATTCTCGTCGTCGCGGTGGTGGGACTCGCCGTGTTCATCGAGAGATTCTACACGATCGTGATCAAGTCGAAGATCAACGGTCGCGCGTTCATCGACCGGGTCGTGCAGCTTGTGCGCGCTGGCAAGATCGATGATGCGATCAAGCTCTGCGCGCAGTCGAAGGCGGCGCTGCCCGACATGGGCCTGCTCATCCTCCGCAGCCGCACTCGTGACGAAGGCGATCTCCAGAACGTCGCCGATGCGGCGTCGCTGTCGGTGATTCCGCGGCTGACGCGTCGCCTCCAGTACCTGCCGATGCTCGCGAACGTCGCGACCCTGCTCGGCCTTCTCGGAACGATCTTCGGTCTTCGTCACGCCTTTGCGGCAGTCGCTTCGGCCTCAGCGACTGAGCGCTCGGCGCAGCTCGCCGCAGGTATCGCGGTGGCGCTGAACGCGACAGGCTTCGGCCTCATGGTCGCGGTTCCGCTGTCGGTCGCACACGCATATCTCGTCAGCCAGGCAGAGACGATCATCGAGCAGGTCGATGAGTTCTCGGTCCGTCTGATCAACGCGCTCGTAGACCGCCCGGACGTCCGCCTCGGACACCGGTAGTCGAACGATGGCCGACTCGCGGTTTCACAAGATCAAGCAGCGGCGCAGCGAGCGCGCGCCGCTGACCGCCCACGGGAGTCTGAACCTCGTGCCGCTGGTCGACATCCTGACGTCGATCGTGTTCTTCAGTCTTGCGACCTACACGGGCGTCGCCCTCGCGGCGATGACGGCGTTCGATCTCTCGCTGCCACCCACTGTCATCACGGCCCCGAATCCGACGACCGGTGCGAAAGAGCCGGAGCTTACGCTGCTGCTCGCGGTCCGCATCAATACGAACGGGATTCGCGTCGAGCACTCGGGGAACAATCAGGCGTTCCGAAAAGAGATCCCGGGACTCAATGAGTCGTCGCTCAATCAATTGCGCGACGTTCTCACTGGCATCCGTCGCGCGTTCCCGGACAATCAGGACATCCTGGTGGTTCCGGATGACGCGGTCAGCTACGACGATGTCGTAAAGGTTCTCGAGCAGGCACGTCTCGCGACGTTCAGCAACATCGCGCTCGGCAATCGCGCGCGGTCGACGCAGGTTGCGTCGACTGGTCTGGCAGGAGGGCGCTGAGATGGCTGGTCGGGCAAAAGCGGCACGCGAGGCGCGCCGCACCGCGCAGTTTCACAAGTTCCGGCTGACCGAGTTGAATCTCGTTCCGCTCGTGGACACGTTCGTGTCGATCGTCTTCTTCTCCCTGACGACGCAGACACTTGGCGACATGACGCCGGCAGTCAACGGGGTCGCTTTGCCGCAGAGCAGCGTCGGCGCGCCGTCCGCGCATGAGATCACGCTCGGCATCGCCAGCCGGCCTGCCGAGATGACTCTCGCCGGGCACAGGGTCATGACGGTGCAGGCTGCGGCGCAGTCGGCGTCGAACGTTCCCAATGAGCCGCTCATCATCCCGGATCTGTTCACTGCCCTGCGCATCACGGCCGATTCAGTCCGCAAGGCGAACGACGTTCCGGCTAACCAGTCGGTGAACGCAACTCTCGCCATTCAGGCCGATAAGACCGTGCGCTACGATCTGCTGGCGCGCGTGCTGCAGACGGCCCGCAGGGCGGGATTCAAGAACGTGTCGCTTCAGGTCCTGAAGACCGGCGCTGACGCGGCACCCCAGCAGGCGTCCTGACATGGCAACACCAGTACGCCCGGCGACCGCCTCCGGGCCGACTCCGCCGGGAAAGACTCCAGAGACGACGTTCACTCGAGGATTGCGGTTCGAGTGGGCGAGCGAAGAAGGCCGGGCGCTTCTAGGCTCCTATGCCATCTCGGGCACGCTGGGCATCATTTTCCTGCTGCTCGTGCACCTGTCGCCCGCACGGCCGGCGAACGCAGAGACTGATACTCCGCCCATGCTCGTGACCGTGGTGCCCGATACGCTGGCGCCAGTGCCGGAGCCGCCCGTCGCACAAGAGGGTCCCGCGACGCGTGTTGCGGAGGCGGGTCCAGTCAACAAACCCGCCGGGCCCGTGGGGCCGCAGAAGGGGAACCCGACGCCCGGCCGCCCGGGATCACGGACCGAGACGAACAGCACGGGCGCGATCTCCACTGCGTTCGGTACAGGAAGCGGATCGGGCACTGGCGGGATGGTCGGTGACGTCTCCGGCATCCTCCGCGGTGTAGACGTGAATTCCGGGAGCGGCGGCACCGGCGGCGGAGCGGGCGGCAGCGGTGGTGGTGGCGCTGGCGGCAAGACGGTCCTCGGTTACGGCCAGGGCGGTCAGGGCTCGACAACGCCGGGTCGCGGTGGAATCGGTGGCGGCATCGGAACAGGTGGCGGTGGCGGTGGCGGAGTTGGAGGCGTCGGTGCTGGCGGTGGCGTTACCGCTGCGCGCGTGCGCGTCTCTGCGCCAGTTGTTCGGGCTTCAGATGCTCCTCCGGGGCGTGGGCGGGATGTGTCAGAGCTCGGGACCTTCGTGCGGCAGCGCGAAGCGCAGCTCCGAAATTGCTACGTCGAGTACGGGCTGAAGGCGAATCCGAACCTTGCCGGAACGATCAACGTGTCGATCACGCTCACAGGTGGCGGAAGCGTGACGGACGTCGACATCACGAGCCGGAGCTGGGGCTCGGCCGCCGGAGCGTCGGCTGCAGAGTCGTGCATCACGAGCCGGATCCGTTCGTGGAAGTTCCCGTCGTCAAGCCTCGGTGGCGGCACCTACGGCTTCCCGTTCAACTTCACGAAATAGTTGAATCGAGATAAAACAGTGGGGCGAGGGGGCGGCGATCTGATCGCCGCCCCTTCGCCCCTCAACTTCTATCAGGGTCAGCTATTTGGTGAAGTTGAATGGGAATCCGTAAGTGCCCCCGCCAAGGCTGGATGACGGAAACTTCCACGAACGGATTCGGCTCGTGATGCACGACTCTGCT
>JANMAM010000068.1:0-40218 GCA_031359795.1 Gemmatimonadaceae bacterium | reverse complement strand
GGTTCGATTCCCTCCGGGCCTGCTCGAGGGGTGAGGGGTGAGGGATGAGGTCTTGCTGGCGGTATCGTCTAGGGGACTAGGACGGAGCCCTCTCAAGGCTCAAACACGGGTTCGAATCCCGTTACCGCTATTTGCCGGCGGCTCGCGCGCCGGTGAGGTCCAGGGCGCGTTCGTCTATCGGTTAGGACGGCACCCTTTCACGGTGCAGAGACGGGTTCGATTCCCGTACGCGCTATCGTGGAGCACCCGCTCGCGGCGGGGTGCGGGGCTACAGCACGGAGTAGGCAGGATCGCGCCGCCGCGTCATAACGGCGTCGCGCAACAGGGGGCCGTAGCTCAGTTTGGTTAGAGCACTCGACTGTCACTCGAGAGGTCGCGGGTTCGAACCCCGTCGGCCCCGTTGCGATAGCAGGTGAAGGGTCGCACTGATGCGCCGCAATGCAGCACCTGACGGTGCGGGTCAGCAGGCGCGCGAGGTTGTGCAGCAGGCAGTGATGATTGCCCTGGTGGTGAAATTGGTAGACACGCCATCTTGAGGGGGTGGTGCCGCAAGGCGTAGCGGTTCGAGTCCGCTCCAGGGCATGTCACGCCACCGTAGCTCAGTGGTAGAGCACTCGATTCGTAATCGAGCGGTCGTCGGTTCAATCCCGACCGGTGGCTCTGCAGGTCAGCTCCGACGCCCGATGTGACGAAGGCCAGCCCGATGGGCTGGCCTTCGTCGTTTCCTGGTCGTCGCCGCGCCGCGAGGCGCGGCGCCCCGCCGCCATCACGACCCGAAATCGATCAGTCCGAGCCGAGCCGATACCGCCTTGTGCAAGCGGGCCTCCATCGCGCCGGTGCTGCCGCAGTGCAGGGCATTGGACGACGTCCCGCCGTCTGGAACAGCGTACGCGTCCACCATCGTCGACACCTTCGTCGCCTCGCCGGGCGCTCCACTCGTGATCTGGGTGCGCGCGCTCGCGACGATCTGGCCGTTGTCGGCAATCGCGCGCCCGATCGCATCCTCTCCGCACGAAAACAGCATCGACGTGCGCATCCCCTCGTAGACGCGGCGCATCGGAATCTTCATCCGCGCGACGACCCACGTGCTCGTGTCGGCGAGCTCCGGCAGCAGATTGAGGTCGGTGTACGCGCCAACGAGTGCGCGCCACACCGAATCGCGTGGCGACTTGAAACTCATCTTCACACCGTTGTCCGTCGAGCGGAATACGTGGCGGTCTTCGTCCACCGTCATCGAGCGGCGCTCCGTCCCCGACGATGTCGACGCGCAACCGGCGATGGTGAGCGCCAGCGAAACAGCAGCGGCGCCGAGCAACGCGCGCGTTCGGAAAGAGGCATGCATGATCAGCGGGACCTCTGGTAGGGGATGCCGAGCCGCAAGCTCGTCTCGCGCCGGAGCTTCTCTTCGAACCCCCCGTTGCTCGCGCAACGGATCGGATCGTGCGCCGCGCCATCGTTAGGCGTGAGCGACGCCTGGATGGCGGTGGTGACAGTCGACCCGCTCCCGGCGGACGCGACTCGCGACGTGATGTCGGCGCGGATCCGGCCGTCGTCGGCGCGTGGCCCAAGCTGGCCGGTGCCGCAGTCGAACGCGGTCGAGAGCCGGTCGCCCTGGAACCGCCCGCGCAGCATCAGCCCCTGGCGGCTGACGACCCGTCCCGCCGGATCGATCGTGCTCGGCTCGATCCCGAGCGCTCGGAACGCTTCCACGAGAGCATTGAACGTCGAGTCTGCCGAGACGTTGAAGCTCACCGTCGCTGCGGCGTCAGTCGTCCGGTAGACGCGACCGCTCTGGTCGACGAGCACTTCCGGTGTCGAGTTCGGCGCCGCGGTCGTCGACGTCGTCGCACATCCCGCGGCGATGACGACCGCGATCAGCGCCCCGGACAATCTCAGCGTGATTGATGGTTGCATGCTCGAAACAGGTGGAAGTAGCGCCGCGCCGCGAGATGTCACTGTTCGCAGCGCTAGCATGTCATGCCGGACCCGGTCAGGCAAGCCGGGCGCGCGGCAACGTTAGGGTGAAAATCGATCCGGTTCCCAACTCACTCGTCACGGTGAGCTCTCCGTTCATCGCGCGCGCCAGCTGCCGGCTGATCGCCAGACCGAGCCCGCTCCCTTCCGTCTCGCGCGTGAGTGCCCGTTCGACCTGCACGAACGGCTCGAAGATGACTTCGAGCTTGTCGGCCGGAATCCCCCGGCCGGTGTCGCTCACCGCGATCGACACCGATTGCACGTCCCCCGCGCACCCGACTTCGATCCGGCCCGCGCTCGCCGTGAACTTCAGCGCGTTCGACAGCAGATTGACCATGATCTGCTGGAGCTTCTCCCGGTCCGCGACGACGCTGAGGTCCTTGTCGGGCAGCAGCAGCTCATACGAGAGGCCCTTCGCCTGGAGCTGAGGCGCCACCATCGCCTCGACCTCGACCAGCGCATCGGTCACCCGAACCGTGGCGAGGTCGTACTGCAGATGGCCGGTGTCGAGGCGCGCGAAGTTCAACACGTCGTTCACGAGTGCGAGCAGGTGACGCTGGCTGCGGCGGATGCGGCGAAGATCCTCGCGCTGTTCGGGGGTGACCGGGCCACGAAGCTCCATCTCCAGCAGCTCCGTATACCCCGCGATCGCGTTCAGCGGCGTACGCAGTTCGTGGCTCATCGTCGCGAGAAAATCGCTCTTGGCCTGGTTCGCTGCCTCCGCGTCGGCACGCGCGCGCTCCGCGTCCCGGTACAACAGCGCGTTGTCGACCGCGAGCGCCGCGCGGCGTGCCAGCGACTCGGCGACCCGGACATCCTCGATCGTGAATCGGCGTCCGCTTTCAGCACCGATCAGGGTGAGCGCCCCGAGGATCCGGTCGCGCGCGGTCAGTGGCACGATGATCAGGGAATGAAGCTCCAGCTTTCGGAGCAGCGCGAGGTGATCGGCGTCGACCGCTGACCCGGCGATCTGCGCGTCACTGATTTCCGGATAGAACTCGGTCGCCCCGGTACGGAGCACCAGCGGCAGGCCGTTAGGCGCGGCCGGATCGGCCGGGTAGCGCGCGCGGAGCTCCTGCGCGAGCGGAATCTTGTCCGGGTCGGCGTGCGCGACCGCGAGCTGCCGGGCACTGCCGTCCTCGCCGACGATCTCGATCCCGCACCAATCGCCGAGTCGCGGAACAGCGAGGCGCGCGACAGCCGACAGCGTCGCCTCGAAGTCGAGCGACGACGCGAGAATCGTCGAGGCCTCGTTCAGGAACTGGAGCGCACGCTCGGCGCGCTTGCGCGGAGAGATGTCCTTCCAGCTGTTCGCCAGGCCGCCGTCGTCAGTGGGATAGAGATAGGCTTCCATCCAGCTTCCATCGTCGTTCTCGAGCTCGAATGACCGAGGTTTCCGATCGACCATTGCAGCCGCCGCCTCGCGTTCGAACACCGAGCCGCGCAGCGACGGAAAGACGTCCCAGAGCGACCGGTTGGCGACGTCGCCTTGCGGAGCCCAGCGCGCGTCGGCGAAAATCCGCTTGGCGGCGCCGTTCACGTAGCGGAAGCGCCATTCCGCGTCGTAGATGACGAACGGGTCGCTGATGCTCTCGAGGATGTAGCTGATGTCGCGCTGAACGCTCTCGACGGCCTGCCGCGCTCGAAGCCGGTCGGCGAGCATGCGATCCTCCGACTCGCGCGTGACGAAGTCGGCGTAGCGTCGCCGTTCCACCCAGGCGAGCTGCTCCCGCTTTTCGTAAAGCTCGATGAACGCGCCGACCTTGGCGCGGAGCATGTCGGGATCGATCGGCTTGAACAGATAGTCGACGGCGCCCGAGGCGTACGCGTCGCTCACCTGGCGCCGGTTTGCCTCGAGCGCCGTGATGAAAATGATCGGCGTCGAACGCGAACGAATGCGCGCCTTGATCAGCCGTGCGGTCTCGACTCCGTCCGTGCCGGGCATTCGTACATCGAGGAGGACGACCGCGAAATCCTCTCTCAGCAACAGGCGCAACGCCTCGGCGGACGAAGCCGCGCGGACTACACGATGTCCGAGTGGCTGGAGTACGGCCTCGAAGGCGTCGAGGTTCTCCGTCTTGTCATCGACAACGAGAACGCTGCCCTTCCGCGGCCCTGACTGATCCTCGTTCGTGGCTTGGCTGGACAGCGTATCGGTCACGGCAACGGGGAGATGGGGGACGCCCACTGAAGTTAGGAAGTTGCCTTGGCAGGCGCGAGGTACAAACTGCCCCCCCGTCCGCTCGGCGAACGTTGATTTTTGGTTGGTGCGCGGGTAAAATGGTGCAGTTCGACCCAGTTCGCTCGCGGGCGTAATTCAGTTGGTAGAATGCCAGCTTCCCAAGCTGGACGTCGCCGGTTCGAGTCCGGTCGCCCGCTCCTGAAATAGGTTCCCCTGGAAGGCCGGGCCCGCATCGAGGGCCTGGCCTTCTTTGTCGAGCACCGGCGCCCTCATGAGGTCCGATCGCCACCAACCCGCTCATGACAGACGAGCCATCTCCGATGCGCGATGAGCCCGCGAGCGCCGCTTTGCGAATCGGCGGCATCCCCGATGAAGCGGGAGGCCTCTACCGACTGCTTGTCGACAGCGTGCGAGACTACGCCATCTTCGCCCTCGACCGCGAAGGGTACGTTCTCAGCTGGAACGCCGGCGCCGAGCGCTTCAAGGGTTATCGGCCGCACGAAATCATCGGCAGGCACTTCTCCGTCTTTTATCCGGAGGCCGATCGGTGGAAACCAGCGTTCGAGCTCGAACGTGCCACCGCGGATGGCCGGTTCGAGGAGGAAGGCTGGCGAGTTCGGCAGGATGGAACGCAGTTCTGGAGGAACGTCGTGATCACCGCACTGCGCGACGAAAAAGGCGCTCTCGTCGGCTTTGCAAAGGTCACGCGCGACCTGACCGAGCGACGCGACGCGACGCTTCGCGAGCTGGACAACGCGCGCCGCGTAGCCGTCTCGGAGGAAGCGAACCGCACCAAGGCGACCTTTCTCGCGGCAATGAGCCACGAGCTGCGGAACCCGTTGAATGCGATCGCCGGCTACGCGGACCTGCTGCTGAGCGGCGTCGGTGGTGACGTCGTGGAGCTGCATCGGACGTACCTCGAACGAATTCGGAGGCCAGCAGCACCTGCTCTTGATCATCAACGACATCCTCAACTTCTCGCGAATCGAGGCCGGGCAGCTGGACTATCGGATCGGGCCGGTGTCGCTGCCGAGCGTGATCGAGTCCGTGGTCCCGATGGTCGAGCCGCAGGCGAGAGCCAAGTCGATCCGGATCGCGCGGCATCACGAACGGGACGCAATCGCATCCGCCGACGGAGCCAAAGTCGAGCAGATACTGCTCAACCTCTTGTCGAATGCGGTGAAGTTCACGTCCGCAGGCGGACGCGTCGAAGTGACCTGCGCGACGGCCAATCGCCACGTCACCATGAAGGTCAGCGACACTGGCATCGGAATCGCCGCCGACGAGCTCGGGGCGATCTTCCAGCCGTTCGTCCAGGTTGGGCGATCGCTCACGAGTCCGCACGAAGGAACAGGGCTCGGGCTGGCAATCAGCAGCGACCTGGCGAAGGGAATGGGCGGATTACTGGAAGTAGAAAGCACGCTTGGCGTCGGGACCGCGTTCACGCTCACGCTACCCATCGGTACCACCCCCACGCCCGATGCCGTTCAAAGCTGAGTGTCTCGCGTGGCGCAGAGATTGCCCCTGATAGTCGATACATTCGCGCCGTCGCGAACAGCCTATCGATCATTGTGGTATGGAGGGCGGCATGGCCGTGCGTGAGTTCACCGCTCGCGACGGACGAGCATGGCGGGTGTGGGACGTTTCGGCGGAATCCCTCGAGCCGCTCACGCGCGCCGAGGATTACCTCGCGGACTGCTACCGCGACGGGTGGGTCGTGTTCGAGACCCTTGACGCGACCGAGAAGCGCCGGCTCTGTCCTCCCCCCTACGCGTGGGACCAACGGTCGGATGCTGATCTCGAGTCGTTGCTCATGCGCGCCGACACCCTCCGTCCGAAGGGACGGATTCGCGTGCGTGACGATGTCGTGCTGCCGGCGGATCTTCCGCCGAACGTTCCGAAGACCCTCGCCGATGCCATGCCGCGAGACGTCGAAGGGAATCTCGACATGCGATACCTCGGGGTGGTGCGCACCTTCGTCTATCCCGGCGGGGAGCTGTGGCGGGTCGCCATCGTCGACGTGGATCCTGACAGGCCGCTCGTGCTCCGCTTCGCGTCGTCGACGCACTCGATCGATCTCACCCACTGGCCGGCGGACTGGATCGATCTCACCGACGATGAGTTGATTGCGCTGCTGCGCGACGCTGGATCGTCGCGCGATCGCCGCCGCCACGATTCGCCTTTCCGCCGCTACGACGACCCGGGGCCGGACGCGAGCGCGCGTTGATCCCTTCGCGTTGATCCACGCCCGTTCCGCTATCGCATCGCGCCCCGGCGGGCTTCGCCGGGGCGCCTGTCGTTGCGGCGGCTGCCGCCAACCCGCTAACGTTGCCTCTGGCTCCAATGACGCGGCCGTACGGCTTCCAATTCAGATATCCCGTTACCCGACTCGATGCGGATCGCAATTCCACGTGAAATCGCTGCGGGAGAGCGTCGCGTCGCGCTCACACCCGACATGGCCGCGCGCCTGGCCAAGGCCGGGCACTCGGTCAGCATCGAGCGCGCAGCGGGAGAGCGTGCCGGTTTTCCTGACGCCACCTACGAATCGAGCGGTGCCGCTGTCGTCGCTGACGTTGCGACCCTCTACCGAGACGCGGACGTAGTACTCAAGGTGCATCGGCCGGCACGTGGCGACTCTGTCGAGCCGAACGAGGCCGGCCTTCTTCGTGCCGGCTCCGTTCTCATCGCGTTTCTCCGCCCCGCGGGGGACGCCGCGCTCCTCGCTCAGCTGGCATCGCAGAAGGTGAGTGCCTTCGCGATGGAGCTCGTTCCGCGCATCAGCCGCGCGCAGTCCATGGATGCGCTCTCGTCGCAGGCGAACATCGCGGGCTACAAGGCGGTGCTCGTAGCCGCCAACGCGTTACCGAAGTTTTTCCCGATGCTGATGACCGCGGCCGGTACGATCCGGCCGGCGACCGTCCTCGTGATCGGTGCTGGTGTCGCCGGGCTGCAGGCGATCGCCACCGCGCGTCGCCTTGGTGCAGTGGTCGAAGCCTTCGACACCCGCCCGGCCGTTGGCGAGCAGGTCAGGAGTCTCGGTGCGAAGTTCGTCTCGCTCGAGCTGGACTCGCACGAAGCGGAGGACGCGGGCGGCTACGCGAAGGCGCTGTCGGCGGATCATCTCGAGCGAGAGATGGCATTGCTCGCCAAACATGTCGCGAATGCCGACGTCGTCATAACGACGGCGCAGGTGCCGGGACGCAAGGCACCCGTGCTCATCACCGAGCAGATGCTCACCACGATGCGGCCGGGCTCCGTCATCGTGGACCTTGCCGCGGACAGCGGAGGAAACTGCGCCGTCAGTCAGCCGGGACAGACGGTGACGGCCCACACTGTCACCGTGATCGCTCCGCTCAATCTCCCCAGCGAGCTGGCGTTCCACGCCAGCCAGATGTACGCCCGCAACGTGACCGCGCTTCTCGAGCTGCTCGCGCCGAAGGGAGCACTGCAGATCGACATGGACGATGAGATCGTCCGCGGAGCGTGCGTGACGCATGCCGGGCAGCTCCTCTACCCACGCGCGCCTGCCGCGTCCACCGCAACGTCGGGAGTCGCCACGTGAGTCGGGAACTCGTGCTCGGGATCTATGTGCTCATCCTCGCCGCCTTCGTCGGCTTCGAGGTCATCGCCCGCGTGCCCGCGGTGCTGCACACGCCGCTGATGTCGGCGACCAACGCGATTCACGGGATCGTGATGCTCGGCGCGATGCTGATCGCGGGATCCGCCGACACTCCGCTGCTGCGCGGAATCGGCTTGGTCGCCGTCGCGTTAGGCGCGGCGAACGTATTCGGCGGGTTCGCGGTCACCGACCGCATGCTCGAGATGTTCAAGAAGAAGGAGAAGCCGGTCGCGCCGAGCGCGCCCGCGAAACCCGATCAGCCAGGCGACGGCCGATGACCGGTGACACGCGCTTCACCGTCATCAGCCTCAGTTACGTCGCGGCGGCGCTGCTCTTCATCTTCGGCCTTCGCCGGCTCAGCAGCCCGAGCACCGCGCGCTCCGGCAACAGGCTCGCGGGCGTCGGGATGCTCGTCGCGCTCGGTGCGACATTGCTCGACCGCAGCATCCTGTCGTTCTGGGAGATCGGCATCGGGACACTTGTCGGGGCAGTGATCGGCATTTACAGCGCCCGCCGCGTCCACATGACGGCGATGCCGCAGATGGTGGCGCTGTTCAATGGCGCGGGCGGGGCCACCGCGGCCCTCGTGTCGATCGCCGAGTTCCTCCGCGCGACGGGGCATGGCGAGCGGGCCGGCGTCGGGGCCGCGATCTCCGGGGCGCTCGGCATCGCAATCGGCGCGATCTCGTTCACCGGCAGCCTCGTCGCCTTCGGGAAGCTGCAGGAGATCCTTCCCGGGAAGCCACTGCTGTTTCCGGCGCGACACCTCGTGAACGGCTTGCTCGCGTTAGGCGTGATCCTGCTTGGCGGCTGGATCGCGACGCACGCGCCCACCCCGGGAATGATCTGGGGGCTGTTCGGGGTTGCTCTGCTGCTCGGCATACTCGTCGTGCTCCCGATCGGCGGCGGCGACATGCCGGTGATGATCTCCGTCCTCAACTCACTCACCGGCGTCGCGGCGGCCCTCACCGGCATCGTGCTCGCGAACCAGGTCCTCGTCGTCGCGGGGATGCTCGTCGGCGCCTCGGGTACGCTGCTCACGCTGCTGATGAGTCGCGCGATGAACCGGCCGATCTCGAACGTGCTCTTCGCCGGCTTCGGCGCCGAATCGATCGCGATCGGCGGGGCCGGTGCCGTCGCCCGTCCCGTCAGGCAGACGTCCGCCGAAGACGCCGCTGTCGCGATGGCGTTCGCGAACCGGGTCATCGTCATCCCCGGCTACGGCCTCGCTGTCGCCGAGGGCCAGCGGCAGATCAAGGAACTGAGCGCGGAACTCGAGCGTCGCGGCGTCGATGTGAAGTATGCGATCCATCCAGTCGCCGGGCGCATGCCCGGCCACATGAACGTCCTGCTCGCGGAGGCGGACATTCCCTACGACCAGCTGCTCGACATGGAGCAGGTCAATCCGGAGTTCGACCATACCGACATCGCGCTGGTCGTCGGGGCCAATGACGTCGTCAACCCGGCGGCGCGAAGCGATCGCGGTAGCCCCATCTACGGGATGCCGATCCTCGACGCGGACCGCGCGAAGAACGTGATCGTCCTCAAGCGAAGCATGAACCCGGGATTTGCCGGCATCGACAACGAGCTGTTCTACTCGCCGAACACGCAGATGCTGTTTGGCGACGCGCGAAAATCACTGACGCAGCTGACCGAAGCGCTCAAGGCCGTCTGACCGCTGCGATGCGGCGTCTTGCCGTTGGCGCGCCCTCGCCCAGATTGGGCTCGTGAGCAACGCCCAACTCCCTCGTTTCACCGCGACGCGCTATCTCCAGCCCCTCCGCGAGGGCGGCTCGCTCCCCGCCATCGTCGACACGGATGGCGGTGGATTATTTGTCGTGAAATTCCGCGGGGCGGGGCAGGGGCCGAAGGCCCTCATTGCGGAGCTGATCGTCGGACTGCTCGCGACGGCCATTGGGCTTCCTGTCCCCGAGCTGTCACTCGTCGAGGTGCTCCCGGCCTTCGGCCGGAGCGAGCCTGACCCTGAGATCCAGGAGATCCTCGGAAAGAGCCACGGCATCAACGTCGGACTGGGGTACCTCGACGGTGCATTCAACTTCGACGCATCCGCCGCCGGTGAATACATCTCCGAATCGCTCGCGACACGGCTCGTCTGGTTCGATGCGTTCGTGACCAATCCCGACCGCACGCACCGGAATCCGAATCTTCTCATCTGGAACAGGCAGGCATGGCTCATCGATCACGGAGCCGCGCTCTACGCCCACCATGACTGGCCATCCGTCGATGCAGCGCGAACCGCGACTCCGTTCCCGCTCATCAAATCCCACGTGCTCCTCGAGCAGAGCGGCGACCTCGCTGCCGTCGACAGCGAAATGCGAGAGCGTCTTGGCCGGGATGTCGTCGATGCGATACTGGCGCGGGTGCCTGACGACCTGCTCACTGATCCCGTGATCTGCGGCGAGTTCGCGAGCGCTTCCGCCACGCGACGCCGCTACAGCGAGTATCTGACTGCGCGCATGGCGACGTCGAGCGGTTTCGTCGCCGCCGCAGTCGACGCGCGCACCCTGGCGCGCGTCGAGCCAAAGCATCGCGTCCGAGCGCGCCGATGAGCGGCCGGATCGTGCCAGGCGCGAATGGGCGCTGGATCTCCTACGACTACGCGGTGCTGCGCGTCGTGCCTCACGTGCACCTCGGCACCTTCATTCCAGTCGGCGTGATGGTCCATGCACGGACCGCCGACTTTCTCGGAATGCGGGTCATCGCGGATGTGGCCGAGCTGAACACCCGGTTCCCGGAGATGGACACGAGCCTGCTCGGCCGGTACCTGCACTCCTGCCAACTCGTGTGCGATGGCGATGCGAGCGCGGGCCCGGTCGCGCTCGCTCCGCCGTCGGAGCGGTTTCACTGGCTGACGGCGCCGCGCTCCGATGTCATCCAGAGTTCACCCGTACACTCGGGGATGACCGAGAATCCCCGCGCCGCCCTCGACGAGCTCTACGCGCGCTTCGTCGCACCGGCCGCCTAACGCTCGACGCGCCGCTAGTTGAAGAAGCGCCCGAACGTGTAGAGGGCCAGCCCGACCAGCCCTCCGACCACGGTTCCGTTGATCCTGATGAACTGAAGGTCACGCCCGATCGCCAACTCGATCCGCTTCGAGGTGACCTCGGGATCCCACGCCGAGACCGTGTTCGCGATCAGCGCTCCAACCTCGTCCTGGTGCTTGTCGACAACGGCGAGCACCGCGTCGACGATGGCATCGTCTGCCCGCGCGAGCAGCGCCGGATCGGCGATCATGGCGTCGCCAATCGTCGTGAGCCCTCGCTCGAGCGCACTCGGCTTCCCCGGCTCGCCGGGCAGCGTCGTCCGCTCCGCGTAGCGCAGCAACGCAGCCTTTGCGTCGTCCCAGAGCGAGAGCGAGAACCGGCGCACGACGTCGGCGTCCAGCGTGTCGTTCTTGATCTGCTCGGCCTTGGCGATGACCGCGGGATCGAACTGCAGGCGCTCGGTGAACTCGTGAAGCGCCTGATCGAACCGGACGCGAAGCGGATGACCCGAATCGTCTCGAATCTCGTGCAGCGTGCGCTCGATCGAGCCGACGATCTTTTCATGAATCTTGTCGTCCACCCGAGTCGGCACCCACCACGGACTCTCGGCGGCGATCCGGTCGCGGATGAGATCGTGATTCTCCGCCACCGCGCGCGCTGCGAGACGGATCGCCTCATCGAGAAGCTCCTGGTGCCGGTCGCCGGCGGTGATTAGCGACAACAGCTTGCCGAGCAACGGTGCGACCTCCGTGCTGCGAATGCGCGACGCGACCGTGCCATCGATCATCCGCTGCACATCCTCGTCCTCGAGCATCGGAAGCGCGCGTGCCATCGCATTGGCCGCCTGGCGAGCGATCGTGCGCGCGTTCTCAGGTTCGCGGAGCCACATGGCCAGCCGCTCAGCAATCCGCAGCGAGCGAAGCCGCGAGGCGATGACTTCGCGGGCGAGGAAGTTCTTCTGGATGAAGCCCCCGAGCGTTCGGCCGACCTGGTCCTTCTTTTCCGGGATGATCGCCGTGTGGGGAATCGGAATTCCGAGCGGATGGCGGAACAGCGCGGTCACCGCGAACCAGTCGGCCAGCCCGCCGATCATCGCCGCTTCGGCGAAGGCTCGCACAAAACCGAGCCAGGGATGGGCGCGCTCGAACGCTCGCGCAGCGATAAAGATTCCGCTCGACACAACGAGAAGCCCCGACGCCAATCGCTTCATTCTCGCCAGCCGGAGCTGGCGCTCGGCCTCGTTCGGCGGTGGGAGCGGGGCAGGGATGTTCATCGCGGGGAGTCTGCATTGCACGCAGCGCGCCGCGCAAGCGCACGCCGAGTCGGATGGCTGGCCTCATCGCTCGCAGGGCGGCATCTTTCGGCGTCCTCAACTCCAATCACCATGCGCTTCGTCGCACTGCTGGCACTATTCGTCGCTGTCAACGCCTGCGCGCAGCCTCCGCGCGGCATCGCCCCCGCCGTAATCCCGGGGGTCGAGGCGCTCGCGGCGAGCACGCCACCGATCCTGCGCGGAAAACGCGTCGGCATCATCACGAACCAGACGGGAATCGACCGCGCCCGCCGCCGGACGATCGACATCATGGCCGCCGCGACCGACTACCGGCTCGTCGCGATTTTTTCCCCGGAGCATGGGATATTCGGCATCGCCCGCGATGGCGAGACGATCGACTCGGGCCACGATCAGCGGACAGGCCTCCCCGTCCATTCACTGTACGGCGCCACTCGCGCTCCGACCCCGGCGATGCTGGACAGTGTCGACGCGCTCGTCTTCGACATCCAGGATGCCGGCGTCCGGCAGTACACATACACGTCGACGCTTGGCCTGACGATGCAGGCGGCCGCGGCGAAGGGAATTCCGTACGTCGTGCTCGACCGGCCCGACCCGGTCACCGGCAACATCCTCGAGGGCGGCATGCTGGACACGGCCTACAAGTCGTTCGTTGGCCTTTACCCGATCATTTCGCGCTACGGGTTCACCATCGGCGAGATGGCCCAATACCTCAATGGCACTTTCAACTTCGGCACCAACCTCACCGTCGTTCGTGCGGCGGGATGGCGCCGCAGCATGTGGTACGACGAGACCGGCCTTCCATTCGTCGCGCCCTCGCCGAATCTCCCGCGCGTCGAGTCGCTGGTCAGCTATCCGGGGACGGTGTACATCGAGGGCACGAACCTCTCGGAAGGACGCGGCACTGAATTCCCCTTCGAGCAGGCCGGCGCACCCTGGCTGAACGCGGACAGCATCGCGAAGCTGATGAACGCGCGCATGCTCCCTGGCGTGCGGTTCGAAGCCGCTCGCTACACACCGCGCGCTGCATCGCAGAAGTACAACGGGATCGCGATCAACGGTGTCCGCTTCATCGTCACCGATCGCGCGCAGTACCGGCCGATCATGACCACACTGCTGCTGATCGACGCGATCCGCACGTTGCATCCGAACGAATTTGCGTGGAGCGCGACCATCAACAGGCTCGCGGGCACCGACCAGGTACGAAAGGCGATCGAGCAGCATACGCTTCCAGCGCTGCTGTTGTCGTGGGAGGCTCAGTCGGCGGCGTTCGCCAAGGCGCGCACTCCCTTTCTGCTCTACTGACGCATGACGACGATCGCACACCCGCCGGAAACGCTCGAGGGCTGGTATCTCTCCCACCACCTTTACTCCGTCGATCGGGCGGCACTCCGCGCCGCGGGGGCAGACAGAAAGTCGAAGCTCGTTGGCGAGGCGGACGCCACTCTCGCTGCGATCGCGCGGACAGCCGATGATGCCGGTTGGAGCGCAGCGTTCGCGCTCGCTGGCTCCGTCGCGCAGTTGATGGTGGTACACGCCCGCCCGACGCTCGACGCAATTGGCGTCGCCGAACGATCCCTCGCGGCCGCGCCGTTGTTCGACATGCTGCGCCGCGAGTACGGCTTTCTCAGCGTGACCGAGGCGGGACTGTACCACATCACTGCCCAGTTGGCGAAGGAGGCGACGGCGCGGGGCGGCGCAGTCGGGGACGACGTCTACAACGCGGCGATCACCGAACGCGCGGCCGCTGAACGCGCCACCCCGCATATCCAGCGTCGCCTCTATCCACCGCTCCCGGCGGAGATGCCGTACGTGTGCTTCTACCCGATGTCGAAGCGTCGCGACCCCGGTGCGAACTGGTATCAGCTCTCCCTCGAGGAACGCAGCCGGCTCATGTACGCGCACGGGATGACGGGCCGACGGTACGCGGGGCGCATCCAGCAGACAATCAGCGGCGCGATCGGTCTCGACGAATGGGAATGGGGCGTGACGCTCGTTGCGAAGGATCCCCTCGACTTCAAGCGCATCGTCACCGACATGCGCTTCGACGAAGTGAGCGCGGTCTACGCGACCTTCGGCCGGTTCTTCGTCGGCCGGCGCGCGTCGATCGCTGACGCCGTCGGCTGAACGCGATCGGGGACGTCAGTCGACAGGGCGCCTGCGCTGCCTAACGCGCCGGTTCGCTTGCGAGAACGGCGCGCACGGGAGCCGCGTCGACCCCGGCCCAGCAGACGGGCGCCGCGGCCAGCTCGTATCGCCCTTCACTGACGGCGTGGAGGTCGAGGTTCTCGAGGACGCATGCACCAGCATCGAAGAGGGTGTGGTGCACCGCCAGCGTCCTGCTGTCGCGCCGGTCGACGCTCGGGGCATCGACACCGAGCAGCCGAACCCCGCGGTTCACGAGCGCCATCGCCAGCTCGGCACTCACCGCCGGCCAGTCGGTGGGGAATACGCCACTCGCGATGCTCGACCCGGTGCGGAGAAGCAGCCGCACGGTGCCCTCGGGGACACGGTCGATCAGCTCGAGCCCGACGTCTCGCGGTACGCCCTCGACCGCGACAACCAGCGCGGGGCCGATGAATGCGTCGAGCGGAAGTCGCTCGGCGCCGGCGCCACCGTCCTTCACGTGCAGCGGAGCGTCTGCGTGGGTGCCGACGTGAGGACTGCTCGTGACCGCCGTCAGGTTGACGCTCGACCCGTCGGCGAGCCGGGAAGTCCATCCGCAGCTGAACGGCGTGTCGCCCGGCCACTCGGGTGTGGTACTGCTCGTGACGACGCTGATGTCATGGAGCGTCACGTCGCGGGCGCACTCCCATAGAACTTCGTCCGAACCGCCCAGAGACTCGGGAAGAATCGCTGCGACACGGTTCGCGACAGGTATTTCGCGCCGAGCGTTCCCCCGGTTCCCCCGGTGGACGGCCCGATGACGCGCTCGACGAGCTGTACGTGGAGAAAGCGCCACATCGCGAATCCCTGCTCGTACTCGATGAGCGCTTCGGCGACCATGAACAGCGCCGTCTGGCTGGGATTTCGGTACACGTCCTCCAGCGTCGTGCCGGCGCGCGCAACCATCTGCTCGAATGTCTCCTGGAGCGTCGGACGCTCCAGGGCGGCGCGCACCGTCTCGGGTGGCTGGCCATGCTCGGCGATGGCCTGCATGAAATGCGGATCGCGCAGCCCTGACTTCGCCTCGATCGCCCTGAACTGTTCGCTCTGGGATCCGCTCGACGTCCCGAGGTATCCGCGGAACTCGGCGAACCGCTGCGGCGGAAGCGTCTCCAGCGACGACAGCTGATCGGTGATGATCTGCACCAGCGCATTGACCCGCTTCGTCGCGCCGAGCGCGCCTAACGTGTCGTCGGTGTCCATCCTCGCGATCAGGATATCGAGCTCGTGGAGCAGCACCTTGAACCACAGCTCACTCGCCTGGTGCACGACGATGAACAGCAGCTCGTCCGGATGCTCCGGCGTCGAGCGCGGCCGCTGCAGGGCAAGGAGCTCGGTCAGCTTCAGGTAGGTCGGATAGGTGACCGGACCGTCATCGTGATGATGGGTCATCAGAACGTAGAGACCTCGAGCGACGCAATGTCGTCGACGCGCATTGTTTCGTACGTGAAGAACGGCTCGCCGTACTGGGTCCTGATCAGCGAACCGTAGTGCGACGCGTGCGACCGGATCACGTCGTAGAGGGGCTCGCCGGTGGGATAGACCTCGCCAGCCTGGATCGCCCCGTCGAACTGCGAGCTGTAGCACCGAACCGCGGCCATCTTGCGGTCGAACTCCGCGCTGATGTCGACGACGAACGTCGGCTTCTCGAAGTCCTGCCGGTACGTCAGGCAGTGAATGACTTTCTTCGGTCGGTGCGCTGCCGTCCCCGCGTCCAGTTTCGAGAGGCCGGCGAGAAAGCAGGCATCGCGAATCAGCTCGGCGGCCACGCGATGATCGGGGTGGCGTCCTCTCGGCGCCGGCGCGATCACGATTCGCGGCCGGAACTTCCGGATGAGCGTTGCGATCTTCAACCGGGTGCCCGGGCTGTTCTCGAGCATCGCGTCAGGCAGGCCGGCGTTCTCGCGAGCCACCACGCCGAGAATCTCCGCCGCCTGGCTGGCTTCATTCGCGCGGAGCGCCGCGCTGCCGCGGGTCCCCATCTCGCCCTGCGTCAGGTCGACGATCGCCGTCCGCTGGCCGAGCGCTCCGGCCTTGATCAGCGTCCCGCCACACGTCAGCTCGATGTCGTCCCGATGCGCGGCGATCGCCAGGATGTCCAGTGATTCCATGGCCTCAAACTACTCGTATCGCAGCGCCTCGATAGGATCGAGCCGCGCGGCACGAATCGCCGGGAGAAGTCCGAATGCAACGCCGATTCCGACGGATACCGCCACCGCGATCAGCGTCAGGCCAAGCGGCGGGGTTGCCTGAATGCTCATCGCCAGCGTCGCGATCTTGCCAAAGCCCAACCCGACGAGAATTCCGATAACCCCGCCGAGGCCAGTGAGCGTCGACGCCTCGACCAGAAACTGGAGCATGATATCCTGGTTCGTCGCACCGAGCGCTTTCCGGACGCCGATCTCCCGCGTGCGACTCGTCACCGAGACCATCATGATCGCCATGACGCCGATGCCGCCGACCATCAGCGCGACACCCGACAGCACGATCATCACGAGGAAAAACACACCGGTGATCTTGTTGAAGGTGTCGAGGATCTGGTCCTGCGTGATCATGTCGAAGCTGTTGCGTTGACCAGGCCGGAGCGATCGTAGCTCGCGGAGGGCAATCGTCACTGCATCCTGCGCTTCACCAACGGTGACGCCGGGCCGTGGCTTCACCGCGATGAACAGCCCATTCACCTTGTCGATGGTGAACTGGTGGTCGGCGAAGCGGAATGGGACGATCGCGGCGACCTGCTGCCCAGGCGGCGCGAAGATGTTCTCGGCGGCCGCGTAGACCCCGATCACGCGGACCGGGCGTCCGGAGAGTCGCACCGTCCGGTCGATTGGATTCATCCGGCCGAAGATCGTGCGCACGACTTCCTGGTCGATCACAGCGACGGCCGTCCCGCTCTTCAATTCCGCCTTCGTGAACCAGCGACCCTCGGCCAGCCCGCCGCCCTGGATCTCCGTGAAGCGGTCGTCGGCCGCCATGAAGGTCATCTGCTGCGTACGGGTGCCTGCGTACTCGACGCGCCCGAATGTCTGGGCCCAGATCGCCGCGTAGGAAATTTCCGGCAACTGCGCGATCCGCTCGCCTTCTTCAGGAACGAGGTCGGGTCGGATCCTCACGTCACGCGGCAGCCGGTCGGGATTGATCGGCGTGTTCGAGAAATAGCGGATGACGTAGAACGTGGTCGGGCCAGCGAGTTCGATCGTGTGCACGATCTGCTCGCGTATTCCAGCGACGATCGCCGCCATCGCCATGACCGTGGCGACGCCGATCACCACGCCGAGAATGGTGAGCGCCGACCGCACTTTGCCGACGCGCAGCGTGTCGAGCGCGATCGTCAGGTTCTGCTCGAGCCGATCGATGATCCGCATGGTCAGTCTCGCGACGTCACTCGGCGCGCAGTGCGGTGATCGGGTCGAGCTTCGCGGCTCGCGATGCCGGGTAAACTCCAAACAGCACGCCCACTCCGGCGCCGAGGCTGATCGCCAGCACGACCGACCACGCCGTCACTCGAGCGGGGAGCGGCGAGATCGCCGCGATGCCTAACGCGAAGAGCCAGCCGGCCGTCACGCCGATCAGCCCTCCCGTCGCGGCGAGGGCAACCGACTCGGCAAGGAACTGCTGCTGGATGTCGCGAGCTGTCGCGCCGACCGCCTTGCGGATGCCGATCTCGCGGGTGCGCTCGGTGACCGCCATCAGCATGATGTTCATGATGACGATGCCCCCGACCACCACGCCGATGGCGACGACGGCCGGTATCACCGCGAAGAGCACGCTTGTCAACCGCTTCCAGAATGCGATCAGCGCATCGGCTGTCTCGACGGAAAAGTCGTCGTCTTCGGCAGGGCGCAGCCGATGCGCGATGCGCATCGCTTCTTCTGCGCGCTGCATCGCGGGCGCGACCTCCGCCGCCTCGCGCATCTTCACGGAGATCGTGTTCGTCGCTCGCCGCCCATACATCGCTTCGAACTGCGTGATCGGCAGCATGACGAATCCGTCGAACGACTGGCCAAGCACGCGTCCCTTCTTCGCCACCGCGCCGACGACCGAGAACTGGTCCCCGTTGATGCGAATCTCCTTGCCGACCGGGTCCACACCCTCGAAGAGCTTGTCGGCGACGTCTGCCCCGACGATCACGACCGGGCGCTTGTCGCGGACGTCCAGATCGCTGAGTGGCCGTCCTCCACTGAACCGGTAGTCCTGCACGACCTGATACGGCGCGGTCACACCGAAGATCAGTACATCGGCCTGCGTGCGGTCGCGCCAGACGACGTCGGCTTGCGGTGTCGGCCAACCGGATTGCAGACTCACCGCCTGCGCCTCGGGGATTGCGGCGTGCACCGCCTGCGCATCCGCCGGCGTGATCTTCGGCCGGCGGGAGAAGCGGCGGATCATCTCGTCGTCGATCAGCCCGACCTGAATCGGCGACCTCCGCACCTGGAACGCATTCGACCCGATGATCGCGCTCGCGAGGTTCTCGCGAACGTAGGCGTTCATCCCCTGAATGATCGCGATGACCGCGACGAGGAATGCCACCGAGACGATGATGCCGAGCAGCGTGAAGAACGACCGCAGCTTGTTGGCGTAGATCTGTCCAAGCGAGCTGGAGATGACATCCGCGGGTCGCATCACGACCTAAAATGCGGATCTGCAAAAACCTTCACAAGGCTGCATCTCGTAAATCCCGACCGAAAAGCCGAACGGGTCGCGGACCTGACCGATCCGTGACCCGTTTCGTGACCGAGCTGTTGCCGCTACTCGTAACGCAGCGCGGCGACCGGGTCGAGGCGCGCGGCGCGGAAGGCGGGAACGATGCCAAACACGACACCCGTGACCACGCTGCCGACAAACGCCGCGAGAATCGCCGAGGCGGGAATGTCTGCCGGCACCGGCGTCGCCGCGCGGATCAACCACGTGACGAGTGCGCCGATGATGAACCCGGTCATCGCGCCGACACCGGTGAGCGTGACGGCTTCGACGAGGAACTGCCAGAGAATCGTCCACTGTGTCGCGCCAAGCGCCTTCCGCACACCGATCTCGCGGGTCCGCTCGGTGACGCTGATCATCATGATCGCGATGACGCCGACGCCGCCGACGAGCACGCCGACCGCCGAGATCGCGATCATGATCACGAAGAAGGTTCCGAAGAACCCGTTGTAGACCTCCATCAGGCGGTCCTGCGTGACCACGGCAAAGGTGTTGTCCACCCCCGGGCGCAGGCCGCGAAGGGAGCGAAGCGTCGCGGTGACATCATCGATCGCCTCGATCTGCTTCGCGTCGGCCCGCGGCTTCACGGTGAAGTCGACCCAGCGCAGCGACATCTTCAGGTGACGGCGCCCCGTCTCGAGCGGAATGATCGCGGTCGGCGAATCGCCGCTCTGCGCAGATCCCGGCTTGCCGAGAAAGCTCGCCGTGTAGTGGTAGACGCCGATCACCTCGAACGGCTGGCCGGCGATGTAAACGAACTTCCCGATCGGTTCACTTTCACCGAAGAGACTCTTGGTCGCGTTCTCGTTCAGGATCACGACGCGCGACGCGGTCGTCGCCTCCTGCGCCGTGAAGCTGCGCCCAGGATAGATGTCGCCGCCGTCGACCTCGGTCCAGTTGGCCGTGTACGCGTCGATGCCGACACTGCGCAACTCCTTGTCCTTGTACTTGACCTTCTCCTGCGTCGGCGAATGAGCCGCGACCGCCTTGATCGTCTCGAGACGTCCCAGCGCCTCCGCCTCTCGTACGGTCAGTGGCGGGTTGCGACGCCACGGACACGTTTCGTCGGTGCCATCGCAGACGTTGCCGAGTGAGATGGGCCGTTTGTAGACGTAGAACGAAGTCGGTCCGGCCGACTCGAGATCCTTGGCGACGCTGGCGTTGATTCCGTGCACCGTCGCCGACATCGCGACGACCACGAACACGCCAACGGCGACCCCCATGATCGTCAGGCCGGCCCGCACCTTGTTCGCGCGCATCGCATCGAAGGCGATCCCCACACCCTCGAAGAGGTTCGTCACCAGATTCCGCAGAGCCATCGTCTATTCCTGCCGGAGTGCGGCAATCGGATCGAGCCGCGACGCGCGGCTCGCGGGGTACACGCCGGCAATGACGCCGACGCCGGTGCCGATGCCGGTGGCCATGATCACCGACCAGAGCGCCACGTGCGTGGGCAGCGGGGTGAATCGGGCGATGAGGATTGCGATCGCCGCTCCAAGCAGGATGCCGATCACCGCGCCGAACGTGCTCAGCGTCGCCGCCTCGACGAGGAACTGGCTCAGGATGTCACGCCGCTTCGCGCCTAACGCTTTCCGGATGCCGATCTCGCGAGTGCGTTCGGCGACCGCGACGAGCATGATGTTCATGATGACCAATCCACCAACGACCAGGCCGATCGCCGGGAGCGCCGTCGCCGCGACGACCATCATCTGCTTGATCTTGGCAAAGAACGCGAGCGCCGATTGCGATGTCTCCATCGCGAAATTGTCGGGCTGGCTCGGGCGCAGCTTTCGATGTCCGCGCATCCCTTCGCGCACCGACTCCATCGCGTCGTCCATCGCCAGTGCGCTCGGCGCCTGGACCATGATGCCGTCGATGTCGCCTCGCGGGTTGGTCACACGGCTGAGCGGCGACTTGAAGGGTGCGAGCGCCACCTTGTCGAGTGAAAGACCGAACAGCGTTCCCTGTTTCGCCATCACACCGACGACGGTATACGGGATGCCGTTGATCTTGAGCTCGCGGCCGAGCGGATCGAGATTGGGAAAGAAGTGCGTCGCGACCTCGCTGCCCACCACCATCGAGGTGGTGCCCATCTGCAGCTCTTGCGCGGTGAACGTGCGGCCGCTGGTCAGGTCGTAGCGCTTGATCGTGAAATAGTCACCGTCGACCGCGTGCGCCTCGATCTCGCGCGGCCGTGCGTACAGCGACGAGGCGCGGGTGTTGTTCTGGCTCTCGACGGCGTACCGGGTGCCCTCGGGGAGCATGCTCTTCACGAACTCGAGGTCCGAGTAGTAGACGCGCGGGCGGCGCTGCCATTCGCGCCACATCTCTTCGGTCGTGTTTCCCTCGAACCAGGGAAACCGCTTGAGGGTGAAGGTGTTCACGCCGAGCAGCCGCCCGGCGAAATCCTCCTCCATGTACTTGCTCATCCCCTCGACGACCGAGACGACGGCGATCAGAAACATCACGCCGATCGTCACGCCGAGCAGGGTAAAGCTGCTCTTGAGCTTCTGCGCCCAGATGGTCGCGAGCGCGAGACGGACGGCTTCGAAAAATGGCACGGGGGGACTCTGCGGGTTATGGTCGGCGGTGGCCGAAGGTGCTGCCGGTGTGAATCAGACCTTGGCCGCTTCCAGCCCGACCTTCGCGGTGAACGCATCCCTGCGGTCGTCGCTCGAGATCACGCCGTCACGAAGAACGATCACGCGCCGTGCGTTCGCCGCGATGTCCGGCTCGTGCGTCACCATGATCACCGTCTGCCCCTGTGACGCGAGTTCCGCGAACACCCGCATGATCTCTTCGGAGGTCGTCGAGTCGAGGTTACCCGTCGGCTCGTCGGCGAGGAGGATCGAGGGACGGTTCACGAGCGCGCGCGCGATCGCGACGCGCTGCCGTTGACCACCTGACAGCTCGTTAGGCTTGTGATGCACCCGCTCTCCGAGCTGAACGCGCTCGAGCGCTTCCATCGCGCGCGCCTTCCGCTCGGGGCCCGGGACACCCGCATACACGAGTGGCAGCTCGACGTTGTGCAGCGCGGTCGCGCGAGGCAGCAGGTTGAACGTCTGGAACACGAACCCGATTTCCTTGTTCCGAATGCGGGCGAGTGCGTCGTCGCTCATGTCCGAGACGAGCTGCCCGTTGAGCCAGTACTCGCCGTCGTCAGGTGTGTCGAGACAGCCGATCAGGTTCATCAGCGTCGACTTGCCCGAGCCGGATGGTCCCATGATCGCCACGTACTCGTTGCGGCGGATCGCGAGGTCTACGCCGCGCAGCGCGCGCACGATCTCGCCACCCATGTCGTACTCGCGCTTGAGCCCGCGCGTGACGATGACCCAATCCGCCTCCGGTGGAGCGCCAGCGACCGCGACGACTGCCTGACGCTCCTCGGTGGTGCTCGCTGGAAATTCGCCCGTCGTGCTCATGCGCCCTTCGCCTCCGCTGGAGTCTTGGGCTTCTTGTTGTCCTGCGGCGCCTCACGAACGAGAGCACCCGCCTTCAGGTCGCGAATCGCCTGATACGTTCCCGCGACGATGCGGTCGCCTTCCTTCAGCCCGGACACGACTTCGAAGTACTTGTCGCCGGCGATGCCGACCTTCACCTGGCGGAAGGTGACCTTCATGTCCTTGCCAACCACGAAGACGCCTTCGATGTCGCGCTTGCCGACTTCCTTCGTCGGACGCGCCTTGCCGAGGCCGACGGCCGTGTCGCCCTGCTGGAGCGGCTCGTCCTCGCGGACCGTCAGCGCGATGATCGGAATCGACAGCACGCTGGTCCGCTTGTCGGTGACGACCTTCGCCGTCGCCGAAAAGTCGGGGCGCGTCTCGGTCGGCGGATCGAGCAGCTGGATGGTCACCTCGTAATCTACCGCCTGATCACCCTGACCCGTCGCCGCCGACTTTACCGAGCTGTTCGAGATCTCGACCACGCGCCCGGTAAACGTCGTATCCGGGAACGCGTCGATCTGAACCTGCGCGGAGTCGCCGACGCTGATGCGCGCCACATCGGTTTCGTCGACCTTCACCTTCGTCTCGAGGACTCCCATGTCGCTGATGGTGAGCAGCGTCGCCGCGTCCTTGTTGAAGGTGCCGGGAACCGCGGTCTCGCCCTGCTCGACGTTCAGGCGCGTCACGCGACCGCTCATCGGAGCGACGATCGTGGTCTTCGAGAGCGAGCTGCGCGCGTCACGCAGCTGCGCGATTGCCTGGTCAACCTGGTGGTTCGCCGACTCGGCGAGGGCCTGGTTGACCTCAGCCTGCGTCTTCAGCTGCTCGAGCTGCTCATCGGAGATGAGCGCCGCATTCGTCTTGCGGATCTCCGCCGAACGCTCGTAGTTGCGCTGCGTCTGGAGCAAGCTGGCTTTCGCCTGTGCCTCGCCGGCGCGCGCCGATGCGAGCGACGCTTCGGCGCGCTGGACTGCGGCTTCATACTGGTTCGGCTCGATCTGGAGCAGGAACTGGCCCTTGCTCACCATCTGGCCTTCCTTGATCGCGAGCCGCACGATGCGCCCGCTGATGTCCGACGCGACATCGACGGCCGTGTGCGGCCGGACCTGGCCGCTCGCGGTGACCGATGCGATCAAATCGCGCTTGGCCACATTCTCGACCCGCACTTCAACACCCTTTTTGTTGCTCTTCATTGCCGTCAGCGCGACGATACCAACGACGACAGCGGCCGCCACGCCAATGATCGTGTACTTGACCTTGTTGCTCATTTAATGTTGCCTCGGGGGGTTAGCGCAGCGGGCGGCCGACCGCGCTCTCGAGCGCGGCGAAGGCCTTGTGGTAGTCGTACACGGCGTTGATGCGATCACTTTCGGCCCGCTCGTAGGTTGCGCGAGCCTGCGTCACGTCGAGGAAGGTCGCTGCACCGACGCGATACCGCTCCTCGGTGAGTCGCAGCTCGTCCCGCGCGCGCGCAGCGTTCTGCTCCTGCAGCGCGATACTCTTGAGCGAGGTGTTCAACGTCAGATACGCGCCGGTCACTTCAGCGTTGAGCTGGAGCTCGCGGGCACGAACCTGCGTTCGGGTGTTGTTGCGCGACGCGATTGCTTCCTCGACCCGAAGCTCCCGCTGGAAACCGTTGAAGATCGGAAGGCGAATCTGCGCACGAATCGACCAGGGGCTCTTGGTGAAGTTGAACGGGTACTGGTCGTTCGCCTGACGGATCGCCGCTTCGTCGGCGGCCGTGAATGCGCTGCTGCACGGCCGGGTGGAAAGTCCGGCGCCGGAGCGTGCGAAGTTGTTCGTCAGGCAGCCCTCGTAGCCATTCGCAACGTCGGCGCGCGCACCGGCGACGAGCGCATCGGTATCGGTGAAGCGCTGCGTGTATCCGCCCCACCCCGTGCTGACGTCGAGCGATGGCGTGTACGCGGCACGCGACCGGCGCACCGACAGCACCGATGCTTTCTCGCGGGCCCGGAGCGCAACGACCTGCGGATTCTGGCCCCGGGCAAGAGAAAGCAGCTGATCGATGTTGAACGTCGGTGCGGTGATCGTGAACTGGCTCGTCAGGTTCACGTTTGCCGGCTGATCCACCCCCATCCGCTGGAAGAGCCGCAACTTTTCGATCTCGATCTGGTTGCGCGCCTGCAGTGCTTGCACCTGCTGCGTGGCGAGGTCGACCTCGGCGCGCTGCACATCGAGCGAAGTCGCGGAGCCAACCGCGGCACGAGCGCGCGCGAGCTGCACCTGCGCCTGCGAGGCGGCCACCAGGGTGTCGGCGAGATCCGCCTTTGCCGCGGCCTGCAGGACCGTTAGGTACTGCTGAGTGACTATCGACCGCAGCGTTTCGGTCGAGCCGGTGATATCCGCTTCGACGGCATCCCGGCTGGCGGCGGCGACGCGCGGCGCGATCAACGAGGCGGCATCGATGCTGTAGTTGACTGACAGCGAATAGTTCGAGCCGATCGTGTTCGGATTGGTCCCGAGCGTGACGCCGTTGTAGATCTGCCGGCCGCCTTCCTGATACTGTCCACCGAACGCGGCATCCGCGCTCGGCAACAGCGCGCCATAGGCGGCGTATTGATTGGCCCGCGCGGTGCGGCGGCTCTCGAGCACCTGCTGAAGATCCGGATTGTTGCGGCGGGCGAGCGCGAGAGCGTCGTCGAGTGAAAGCGCCGGACCAGCGGTAACCGAGTCGCGAATTTGCGCGCCGAGTGGGGCAGCGACGAAAGCGATCGCGACGAGCAGAGTGAAACGCATCGGGGGGAGTCCTGTCTGTGAGTTCGGGCGCCGTACGGTGACGCCTGCCTAGCGGTTTCAATGAGCACAAGCAGAAACGCCCCGCGTGGCGCGGGGCGTCCCAGCAACACGACCTCGCGTCAGCGCGCTACGGGAAGCGCGTCACGGACTGCAACGAAGGCGAGCGAGGGGGCTTCGACCCGCAGCACTCGTCCAGCCGAATCGGTCCAGAGCTGCCGGTCGCCCGATGCATCGCGCAGGACGTAATGTCGCGACACGACGCGAGCACCAGCGATCTCGATCGCCTCGTCGCCCTCCTGCAGCAGATGAAGTTGCGCTATGGCGTTGCGCCGAGGAAGAACCGCGGTGACTACATCCCGTCCCTGAAGTGTAAGGAAGTAATACGCGTGCGCAAACTGGTCGTCGAAGATCGCCATCCCCGGGCGCAGGAAGTACTCGCGAGCCGATTCGCCGCGCGTCGACTGGGAGCGCGCCGCCAGACGGTCGCGTGTCGCCTGTATGGTCACCCGCTCGTGCACCTCGTTCGCCTCACGACCCTCGAACTGGAAGTCGACCGGGGCGCCCGCCGTATCGGTCCGGAGCACAGATACCGCACGGGAGGTCCCGTTTACGGCGGTTCCGGAGCCGACCAGCGCGACGGCGGAGCCGGCAGCCACCCGGACGATCCGGAAGTCCTCGCGCCCCGTTCTTCCGGCGCGGGTCACGGTAAAACTCCCCTCGTCGACCATCGTCGTCTGCGCACGCGCGGCTTGTGGCAGCGCGACCGCGATCGCGGTGGCAAGAAGCAGTCGAGTTCGCATGGCTCGTGGTACCCGGCAGCGCCGAAACGGGTTCATGACACCGGAGCGGGCGCGAGGAAGACCCGCTCGCTGATTCGACTCCGGATCCGCTCGTACAGCGCCTTTCCCTTTTCGGCGGTGGCGAGTGTCGGGCGTCCGATCGATCCTGGGCTGCCCTTCGGCACTTTCAACCAGCCGCGCCGGTAACGTCGCAGCTCATCGCGCGACATCATATAATCCTGTGCGAGCTCGAGGTGAACGAGGTGCGGCGCCAGGTGGAGCATGATCGATGTGTCAACCTCGTCCCCGTGCATCGGCTCGGTCTGCCCCTCCAACAGATCCGCAAAATCGATGTTGAAGATGTCGACGACACGCACGCGAGCCTCGGCGGTGATCACAGTCGCGAGCGCTTCCTGATGAGGATCGTGTTCGTGCGCGGTGAGGAGGATGAACTCGCGGATGCCGCTCGCCTCCCAGGACGCGAGGAGGTCGTTGAGCGCCCGGTGCAGCGTTTTCTTTCGGAGCGAGCCGTTTCCGGCGAAGGCACGCTCGGTGTCGACGTTCACGCCGTACTCGAATGTCGGCGCGAGCAGCACGCCGAATTCACTCGAGAGCTCGTCGGCGAGCCGCTCGACGATGAAGGTGTCACATCCGAGTGGAAGGTGCGGCCCATGTTGCTCGCAGGTTCCGACCGGGACGATCAGCCGTGGGTCCTCAGCGAGAATTGCCGCGACCTGGGAGGGAATGAGCTCTTTGAGGCGGCGCGGGGTGCCGGCCGGGAGTGAGGACGCCATCTCGGACGTGACTGAGGGTCAGACGACGAGCCTGGGCCGCGCGCGCAGCGATGCGATCACGCCCTGGGGAGCTGCCAGCGGAATCGCGCTCCTCGCGCTCGCCGGGTGGCTACGCGATGCTGGCGTACAGTATCTCGCTGCGGCCTGGTTCGCCACGCTGCTGTCGCTCGCGTTCGTTCATCGAGGCGCGGGAACGCGGGCGCGTTTCTGGCGCGGGGTGGCCGGCACGCTGGCGGCGATGGCGTGCATCTCCGCGACCGTTGGGCAGCGAGAGCTGTCGCGCATCCGATCCGACTGGGACGGATATGACCGCGCGCAGCGCCGTAAGGCAGCGACCCGGATGGAAGACGAGCTGCTGCGGGCAAGCAGCGAGCTGGCCGACGCTGCCGGGCGAGCTGTCCGCGCACCCGGCGATCGCGCCGCGGCCTTCGCGATGCTCGCCGGGATGTCTGGAGGGGCGGGGGAGCGGTCGGTGGTGCTGTACGAATGCGATGCGCCGGTCGCCTGGTCGGGGACGACCCGCATCAATCCCGATACGCTGACGTCGCCCCTCGGCGTCGCGTCGAACGCGACCTACACGATTCTCTACGCGGTGACCAGGTCAGGGACGCGTCGTGCGGTTGCGACTGCGCTGATCCACGCCGATCCCCCGGGCAGCACGCTGGCACGCCCCCTCGACGTTCTCGTCGCCGAGGTAACCGGGATCCGCGCGTTCGCGCAGCGTCGCGGTGCCCCGGCGGAGACTTCCCCTGGTGAGGAGAGCGCGGCGCGACTCGAGCTGCGGGACGGCGGACCTGCGCTGGTGATGACGCCCGTCGCCGCTTCGCCGGACGGAGCGGTCGTGCGCCTGCTCGAAGATGCGAGGCTCGATGGCGCCCTGTTGCTGGCACTCGCGCTCGCGGCGTTCGTGGCCACCGTCTGGCGGTCTCGCCGGAGGCTGGATGCCCGCTTCGGCGCCCTGCTCATCCCGCTGCTGGCGGTGGGCCTCGTCCCGCTCAACGAGCTGTCGAACATCACGCGACTGTTCGATCCGGCGCTCTACTTCGCGCCGTTAGGCGGGCCGTGGACGGCGAGCGCCGGCGCGCTCGCGCTCACCGGCTCGATCCTGCTCCTCGGCCTGCTCGCCCTGCTGCGCTCGCCGTTCGCCAACCGGTCGCGGGCCGCCGCCGTCGGGGCAGTGCTCCTGATCGCCGGTGCGGCGCCGTTTCTCCTTCGCGACCTCGCGCGCGGCGTCCAGCCCCCCGCCGACGGCGTGACCCCCATCCTCTGGATGGCCTGGGAGACAGCGCTGTTCGTGGCCGGGTGCGCGTTGCTGCTCGCCGGCGCCTCGGCCGGGCGCGCCGCGTTAGGCGGGCGGCGCGGGCTGCCCCCCTGGGTCGCTCCCGGGATCGCCGTGCTCGCCGCGATGGCCGGCCCGCTCTTCTGGGAGGTACCGGGCCGCTGGCCCGGGTGGTACACCGTCGCCTGGGTCGCCGCGATCGCGGCGCTTGCATTCACGCGACGGACATCGCGGTTTGTCGCCGCGGCGGCAGTGGTCGCTTCGCTTGGCGCATCGACGCTCGTGTGGGGCGTGACCGCGCGGAAGCGCGTAGAGCTCGCGGCGCGTGACGTCGAAGGCCTTCGCACCGCTGACGAGTACGCGCTCGCCCTCACCAACCGCTTCGCCCACGCGCTCGTTGGATCGCCGCCGCCACGATCCCGGTCCGACCTGCTGGCCCGCTATATCGTGTCCGACCTCGCCGCGGCGCAGTATCCGGTGGAGCTCGCGATCTGGGATGCCGCCGGCGTGCGGCAGGCCCGATTGGCGACAGGCGGCGTCGAGGGCCCGCAGGGTGCGACGTCGCAGCTCGTTGCCGAGGCGCGCGCGGCGAGAGCACCGGTGCTCCGCCCAACGTTAGGAATCATCGGCGTCTCGCTCGCGCTGGCCGTGCCTAACGGAGATGGGACGGTGACGTCGGCGCTCGTCCTGCCGCGCACGCGCCTCGTCCCGAACGATCCGTTCGCGCCGCTCATCGGCGGGGCGCCCGGAGGAACAGGAGACCCGCCGTACACGATGTCGGTCACCGGGGCAGACTCGGTCGCCGTCAGCGACGCCGGGCGGCGTATCTGGAAACGCGCCGGGAACGAACTGCACGGCGATTGGCTGCTCCAGACATCGCAGGGGCTGTCACGCGCTCACGCCGAGGTGGAGCTGCGATCCCTACCCTCGCTGGCGCAGCGCGGGCTGCTCATCGTGCTCGCAAACCTTGCCCTCGTTGCGCTGCTCTGGGCTCTGAGCGCACTGGCCGACGGCGGCTACATGCGCTGGGTCCAGGTAAGGCGCCGCCGCTGGTCCCGCAGCTACCGGTCGCGCCTGACGCTCGTGTTGTTCGCGTTTTTCGTCCTGCCCGCGGTCGCCTTTGCCAGCTGGTCATACCGGCAGCTGCAACGCGACGACCGGCAGTCGCAGGACCTTCTCCTGCGCGAGACGCTGCGGACCGTTGCCGGATCGGAATCAGGCGCCGACGTCGCCCGCCCTGATGGCCGGACTCCGGGTCCGCTCCTGCGTTACGAGAAGGGCGCACTCGTGGCCGCGAGCGATCCACTGTACGAGACGCTTGCACCGTTCGGGCAGTTTCTCCCCCCGGAGGTCTACCTGAGCGTCGCCATAGCGGACGAGGTGACGACCACTGGCACCGTCCCGATCGGAAAAACGTCCACCGTCGTGGGGTATCGCGCGATGACCGACGATCGTGGCCAGCGCGTCGTGCTCGCAGCGCCCGCACCGGTGGGCGAGGAGCTGCTCGACCGGCGGCGACGCGATCTTGGCGTGCTCGTGTTCTTCCTGACGGCGATCGGCGGGCTCGCGGCGCTCGGACTGAGCGGACTCGCGGCGCGAGAGTTCGCCCGCCCGATCGGCGAGCTGCGGGGGGCGGCACTGGCGATCGCCGCTGGGGAGCGCGAGCCAGCGCTGGCCGCGCAGCCGCCGATCGAGTTCCGACCCGTCTACTCGGCGTTCCGGAGAATGGCGAGCGAGCTCGGTGAGTCGCGCGAGGCGCTCGTCGAGGCGCGCCGGCGAACCGAGGCGGTGCTGCGAACGGTCGCGTCGGGCGTCGTGGCGGTGGACAGTTCGGCGAACGTGACGCTGGCCAACCCGCGGGCCGAGGCGCTGTTCGGGCGGACGCTGGCGAATCTTCCCATCGACGCGTTAGGCAACGCCTCGCTCGCCGTCAGCATCCGCGGGTTTCTCGGATCCGTGGATGACGCCGTCACCTTCGAGATCGAGCATGGCCGCCACGAGCTGCGTGGGAGCCTGACGCGTCTCGCGCGCGGCGGCGGCGCGGTGCTGACGCTCGACGATGTCACCGATCTTGCGCGGGCGCAGCGTGTGCTCGCCTGGGGGGAAATGGCCCGACAGGTGGCGCACGAGATCAAGAATCCGCTCACTCCGATCCGGCTGGGCGTGCAGCACCTGCGCCGGGCCTACGGTGCCGGCCGTGCCGACTTCCCACAGATCCTCGAACAGAATGCGGCGCGCATTCTCGCCGAGATCGATCGCCTCGACGAGATCGCGCGCTCGTTCAGCCGGTACGGAACGGCACCCGCCGACCAACCTCCCGCCGAGCCGACCGAGATCGCTCCCATCGTGCGGGGAGTTGCCGAGCTCGAAGCGCTCGGCGAGGGCGGGGCGCGCTTCACGGTGCACGGTGCCGATCGGCCGGTGCTGGCGATGGCGCGCAGCGGCGAGCTGCGCGACGTCCTCGTGAACATTGCCGAAAATGCGCGACTGGCCGGCGCGCGAGACGTCGCGATGTCGATCATCGACGATGACCAGGTGCGGATCATCGTTCGGGATGATGGCGAGGGGATCGCCGCCGACGTGCTGCCACGCGTCTTCGAGCCGCACTTCTCGACGCGCACCAGCGGGAGCGGGCTCGGTCTGGCGATCAGCCGCCGCCTGATCGACGGGTGGGGCGGGGCGATCACGGTCGAAAGCGCGCGCGGAGCTGGGACCACCGTGACGATCGTGCTGCGCCGCGCCCCGCTGTAGGGCTATCTTTCAGCGTGCCGGTTTTTACCCCCCGATCAGTGCCCGCGATCTCGAGTGGTGGCGCCCCGCCGGCGTCGCTCTATCGCCCGTCGACGACGCTGCCGCTGCACCTCGCCGAGTGGCAGCTCCCGCCGGAGTGGCGGTGGGGCGGAGAAGGCGTCTGGGCGGAGTTCCGCCACTTTCAGGAAGTCATCGATGCGTTAGGCAGGTCGCTCTCGCTGGTGACCGCACCGGATTCCGGCCATGCCGCGTGGCTTGCCGCGGAGGCCCGCGGACTCGCGCACCGCGGGCATCCATCGGTCCCGACCACCTACCATTACTGGTCGAGCTTTCAGCCGAACAAGCGCGGCCCGGGCTATTTGCGGCGGTGGATCGGCGGGGAGACCGTCGGTGGACGCATCCGTCGCCTCGGCGGTGAAGACGTGCCTTACGTGCTGCAGGTCGCGCGAGGAGTCGGTTCGACGCTCGCGTACCTGCACGACGCGGGGGCGACGCACGGCAACGTGTCGCTCGAGGCCGCATGGGTGACGCCGACTGGGCGACTGTTCATGCTCGGGTGGCAATGGGCCCTGTTTCGCGGCGACATACCGCCAGGCCTCGCGCCCGATCGCATGTTCATGCCGGTGCCCCCGGAATGGAAGGACAACCTCTGGGAGCCGACGCCGGCCAGCGACCAATGGCAGCTCGCGGCGATGTGCTTCGCGATGATGACGGGCGAGTACCCGGTCGCGGGCGCCACCCCACCCTTGCGGCTGGTGCGGCCGGAGTGCCCGGCCGGGATCGCGGCGAACCTCGACCGCGCGCTGAGCGTGCGACCGGGCGACCGATTCGGGTCGATTCCGGCGCTGCTTCGTGCGCTCGATCGCGGAGTCTCGGCGCGGACGCTGATCCTCGGCGACGATGAGTCATTGTCGGCGCGCGCGCCCGAGTCGGAAGAAGCCCGCCTGCGCTGGGCGACCGCCGATGACTATGAAGTGCTCTCGGCGTTAGGCTCCGGCACTTTCGGATCGGTCTGGCGCGTGCGGGACCTGACGCTCGAGCGCGAGGTCGCGCTGAAGATGCTGCACCCGTGGGTCGCGCGCGACGATCAATCAGTCGCGCGTTTCCGCCGCGAGGCGCGCCTGGCGGCGCAGCTCGCGCACCCCGCGATCGTGCCGATCTACGACTGGGACGGCCGCGGCGACGTCGTCTGGTACACGATGGAGCTGGCGGAAGGCGGATCGCTCGCGGAGCTGATCAAGCGCGACGGGCCGCGGTCAATCGGTGAGACGATTCCTCACATCACGTCGATTCTCGACGGGCTCTCGTCGGCACACGCGACGGGGATCGTGCATCGCGACCTGAAGCCGGAGAACATCCTGCTCGACCGCTACCGGCGCTGGCGGATCACCGATTTCGGAATCGCCAATGTCACCGGCCAGGATCGGAGCACGGCCACCGGGACACCCGCATTCTCGTCACCGGAGCAGCTGCTCGGCGAGCCGCAGACCGCGGCCACCGATTGTTACGCGGTCGCGGCGATCGTGGCTTTCGTCCTGACCGGGCATCCCCCGTTCGGCGAAGGAGATGCAGCGCAGGTACTGGCCCGCATCCTCGGCGGATCATTCGAGGTCGAAGGGATGCCCGCGCCACTCCTCGCCTGGCTGCAGCGCGGACTGGATGCCGACCTGGACAAGCGGTACGGCGACGCGAGCGAGATGCTCGTGGCGTGGCGCATCTGTGCCGAAGCGCTCACGACAAACTCGGCGAAGCGAAGCTTCTGGGAACGGCTGATCGGGCCATGAGCGCTGCCTAACGCGCGGCCGGCGCGTCGTTCATTCGGAGAGCGTGATCCCGCCGCCGAAGCGAATGGTCTTCGTATTCGTGAACTCGAACAGCCCCTCGGCGGCCAGCTCGCGTCCGTAGCCCGAGCGCTTGATTCCCCCGAACGGGAAGCGCGCGTCGGATGCGACCATGCCGTTGATGAACACCGTGCCCGCCTCGAGCTCGATACCGAAACGTCGCGCTTCGGCGTCATCGTTCGTCCACGCGGAGGCGCCAAGTCCGAACGGCGAGTCGTTGGCGATGCGGATCGCGTCGTCGAGGTCGCGTGCACGGAACAGGACCGCGGCGGGGCCGAATAGTTCCTCGTGCGCGGCCGGCGAGCCGTGCGGCGGATCGGCGATCACGGTCGCCGCGTAAAACGCGCCCTTGCGATCGAGCCTCTTGCCGCCGAGCAGGAGCTTTGCGCCCTGCGCGACGCTGTCGGTGACCTGTCGATGGAGCTCGTCGACGAGCGTTGGTGTGGCGAGCGGGCCGAGCTGCGTCGTGGGATCGGATGGATCTCCGACGCGGAGCGCCTTCATCCCGGCGACGAATCCCTCGGTGAATTCGTCGGCGATCCGATCGTGAATGACGAAGCGCTTCGCCGCGATGCACGACTGGCCATTGTTGATCGTGCGGGCGGTGATCGCAGTCTTCACGGCCTTCGCGAGATCGGCGCTCGGCATGACGATGAACGGGTCGCTGCCACCCAACTCGAGCACGGTCTTCTTGAGATTCTTGCCGGCGGCCGCGGCGATCGAGCGGCCAGCGGCCTCGCTTCCTGTCAGTGTCGCGGCGACGATCCGATCGTCATCGAGGAGCTTCGAGACCGCCTCGCTCCCGACGAGCAGCGTCTGGAAGACGCCTTCGGGATATCCCGCGCGCCTGCAGAGATCCTCGATGGCGAGCGCGCACTGCGGAACGTTGGACGAGTGCTTGAGCAGGCCAACGTTTCCGGCGGTGAGCGCGGGCGCAAGGAATCGTACGACCTGCCAGAACGGGAAATTCCAGGGCATGACCGCGAGGACGGGGCCGAGCGGCTGGTGGATGACCTCACCCGCGCCATCGCCCTCGCCGATCCTCCGCGGCGCAAGCAGCTCCGCGGCGTGCTCGGCGTAGTACCTGCAGGCGGTTGCGCACTTGACCGCCTCCTCGACGGCCGCATTGATCGGTTTGCCCATTTCGAGCGTCATCAATGCGCCAAGTCGGTGCTTCTCGCTCTCGAGCAGTTCGCCCAGTCGTGCAACGGCTAGCGTTCGAACGTGGATGGGCGTTCTGCGCCAGGCAACAAAGGCCTCTGCCGCGCGCGCGATGCGTCGCTCGATCTCCGCTGCGTCGTACGGCTGGAATGTCCTGACGGTCTCGCCAGTCGCCGGATTGGTCGTGGCGATCGATGTCGCCGCGCGGGCAGGGGTGGGGGTGCTCATCGGCCGTCAGGGATCAGAGGTCATGCGGATGACCACCTTCCCGACGGTGGTGTTGGCTTCGACGAGGCGATGCGCGTCGGCGGCGCGCTCGAGCGGGAACACCGCGTCGACGACTGGCTGCACTGCCCGGGATTCCAGCAACGGCACGACCACCGAAGTGAACGTTCGTGCGTTGCGAATCCGCTCGTCCAACGCGCGCGACCGGAGGACGGTTCCGCGAATCATGATGCGCTTCTGGAGGACCACGTGGAGCGGGATGGTCGCTTCGCCGCCGGCGACCGTGCCGATCAGGATGAGGCGGCCGTGTCGCGCCAGCGCGTCGATTGTCGGGCGGACGTACGGTCCGCCGACGAGATCGAGCGCGACGTCGACGCCCTTGCCGTCGGTGCAGCTTCGCGCCCAATCAGCGAGGCCGTCGACCCCCGCGGAGGCGTCGTAGCCGTCGCGCATCCCAAGCGCGCGAGCCCGCGCCATCTTCGCCGTGCTGCGCGACGTGCCTAACGCGACGGCCCCGCGCGCCCGCGCGAGTTGCACGGCGGCGAGTCCGACGCCGCTCGCAACCGCGTGGATGAGCACTGCCTCGTCCGCGACGATCCCGGCCTGGTCGAATGCATCATTCGCGGTCATGAACGCTTCCGGGACCGCTGAGGCGTCCGTCCAGTCGAGGGCATCGGGGATCGGCGAGAGGACGGCTTCATGGATGACGACGAAGTCCGCGTGCCCCCCGCCAGCGACCAGCCCGAAGACCCGGGCGCCCTCTGCCCATCGGTGGGCATCGCGTCCACGCCGGACAACGGTGCCGGCGATTTCCAGCCCGGGGATGTCGGGCGGTGCGCCTGCCGGCGCGGGGTAGCGTCCCTGCCGTTGCAAAACGTCGGCTCGATTCATCGCCGAGCCGTGCACGCGCACGAGCACCTCGGCCGGTGCCGGCGTCGGGATCAGGCGCTGTTCGAGGCACAGCACCTCGGGTCCGCCGTGGGCGGTGATCACGAGTGCGCGCATCGTCGCAGGTAGTTCGTGCACGGTCACGGGGGTCTCGGGCGGGCGCGGATGGAGGATCGAAAGACGCCAACGTGTTGCAAAGCCCACACCCGCAAACATTTGACGGCGCCGGGTGCGAGTTGTATGATGGGGGCGTCGAACGCGACCCCCCGCGTGCGCGACAGAACACGCCTCCCCAGGGCGGCATGATGTCTCCCGACTCGCCGCAGAAGCCGCAATCGCGCGACCTTTCGACGCAGACCACCGCGGCGCTACGCGCAGCGGTGGTGCGCCACCTGGAGCGACGCAGCGACGGCGACGCGAGCCTCGCCCGAGCGGTCGCCGACGTCGTCGCAGAGGCCCGCGCGCGCGAGATGCGCCCGGAAGAGCTCATCCTTGCATTCAAGAATCTCTACGACGCGCTTCCCGAGCCGGCCTCCGCGGTCGCCCGCGCCGAGCAGATGCAGCTCCGCGAGCGGCTCGTGACCGCGTGCATCCGCGCCTACTACCACGTCGACGGCTGAGCGTCAGGCGCAACACGCCTCGCGCTGGGCATCCGTTTGATGGCCGGTGCGAGCTGATGGTTCGGCGGGATGAGCCCCCGCGGTTAACGTCCGGCCGTGCTTGCCGCCATTCGATCCGCCGCGGTGCTCGGCATCGACGCGTATCATGTCACCGTCGAGACCGACGCCGCTAACGGGCTGCCGCAGTTCACCGTGGTCGGCCTGCCGGCCGGCGCGGTGCGCGAGAGCCGCGAGCGCGTGTCCGCGGCGCTGGTCAACTCCGGATTCCTTCTCCCGCCGCGTCGCCTAACGGTGAACCTCGCGCCGGCGGATGTCCGGAAAGAGGGTACCGCATTCGACGTCCCGATCGCCCTCGGAATCCTCGTCGCGACCGGGCAGCTTCCGGCGGAATGCACGGCGCGGCTGATGGTCGCGGGGGAACTCGGCCTCGACGGATCGATCCGCGCCGTGCGCGGTGTCTTGTCGATGGCGCGGATCGCCGCCCACGCGCCTGACCGCCCGACGTTTGTCGTCCCGCCCGCGAATGCCGCAGAGGCATCGCTGGTGAGCGACCTGCGGCTGGCCGCTCCGGCGACCCTGGCGGCGCTGGTGCAAGGACTCCGGCGCGGGCCGCTGCCTGGCGCGGTGGTCGCTCCGGCGGTTGCGCTCGACGCCGGCGAGCTGCTCGACCTCGCCGACGTGGCGGGTCAGGGTGCGGCGAAACGCGCGATCGAGGTGGCCGCCGCCGGAGGGCACAACCTGCTGCTCATTGGTCCGCCCGGAGCGGGGAAGACGATGCTCGCGCGACGGCTGCCGGGAATTCTCCCCTCGCTTACCGAGGAGGAACGGCTCGAAGTGACGGCGGTTCACTCTGTCGCCGGGACGCTCGGCGGCGGCGTCGTCGCATCGCGTCCCTTTCGCGCGCCCCATCACTCCGTTTCATCTGCGGGGCTCGTCGGAGGCGGCTCCGCGCCGCGTCCTGGAGAGGTGAGTCTCGCGCACCACGGCGTGCTGTTTCTCGACGAGCTGCTCGAGTTCCCGCGAAGCGTGCTCGATGCCCTCCGTCAGCCGCTCGAAGAAGGGCGTGTCGTGATCGCTCGCGCGAACGCATCGATCGCGTTTCCGGCGCGATTCACGTTAGTCGGCGCGATGAATCCATGCCCCTGCGGGTACAGCGGTGACGAGACACATCGCTGTGTCTGCGCCGTGGCGGACATCGCGCGGTACCGATCGCGACTCTCTGGCCCACTCGCTGACCGCATCGACATGCACGTGACGGTCGGCGCGGTTGCGATCCCCCTGCTCGGGACACCGGGCGGAGAAAGCTCGACGGCAGTGCGCGCGCGCGTCGAGTCGGCGCGGCGTGCGCAGCGCGCCCGCTACCAGTTGCTCCGAGCGGTCGAGTGCAACGCGCATGTGGCTGGCCGTTGGCTCGATGCGCATGGGCAAATGACCAACGGCGCCCGCGAGCTGCTGATTGCGGCCGCGAATCGGTTGGCGCTCTCGGCGCGCGGCTATCACCGGGTGCTCAAGGTCGCGCGCACGATCGCGGATCTCGAGCTGGCTCAGTGCATTGACGAGCCGCAGGTCGCCGAAGCGCTGCGATACCGGCCCGCCGCGTCGCCAACCGGGGGAGCGATGATCGGATTGGCCGGCTAGCACCCTAACGGCGCAGCCCCGCGGCGGCCAGAATAAAACAGCTTTACAGGCGCCAAACCACGCGTATACTTGGCGACCCTGCAGCCCCCACCCCTCGCGCCCCCCCGATCGATGAGAATCATCCAATCTGGCTCCGCGCGCCTAACGGCGTTCGGTCTCGTTCTCTGCGTGTTCGCGTGCCAGGACTCTACGGCGCCGGTCAGGCGCGCGGGGGAGCGGTCCGATGTCTCGGCGCTGGTCGTTCCGGTGGGCGCTGTCCGGGTGTTCCCGGACAGCATGCGCGGGTGGATGTTCTTCGATGACCAGCACGGTGCCGCGTGCCTGGAGGCGGACAATTGCCACATCGCGCGCGACACTTCGCGGGCGCAGTTCGGAGCGACGAGCGTCGCGCTCGCGACCCCATCGGCTGGAGACGCAGACGTGCTCATGCTTCCCGCGTTCCGCGGGACGCGGCTCGATCGGGTGACTGAGTTACGCTACTCGACGTTTCGAGAGTCGAGCGATATCGCCGGGCGATTGGCGGTGATGCTTCAGCTGAACGTCGACTACGATCTGACCGATTCGTACGCGGCGTATGAGGGTCGGATCGTGTTCGAGCCGGCCCAGGCTCGCGACGGCGCGGTCCCGCAGAATACCTGGCAGCGCTGGGACACAAGGGCCGGGAGCTGGTGGGGGACGAAAACGGTCGTGCGCCGCGGTGGTGTCGAAACGCAGAACGTGTGCACACCGGCAGCACCGTGCACGTGGGCGAAGCTTGTCACGGCCTACCCGAACATCGGCATCCACGCGACCAACGGGGCCGTCGTGCTGCAAGCCGGGGCAAAGTGGGCGGGCTTCCGAGGCAACGTCGACAGCCTGACGATCGCCGTCAATGGCGTGGCGACGACCTACGACTTCGATACCCGTGCCGTGGTCGAACCGCCGGCGCACCTGTACGCGCGAATCGGCGCCGGGGTGCTGAGCGGCACCCGCATGCCTGACGACACGACGTACGCGCGCGGTACCCTCGTCGCGTACAACTTCACCCCGGCTCCCGGGCACGATGGCCCCTACGTGGTCGTCGACGACACCGTCGCCGCGACGACGGGAGTGGTCGTCATGGACGGGACGCATTCGATCGAGGTGGCGAGCGACACTATCTACACGCTCGATGGGCTCTCCGACGATGGAAAGGAGATCGCCGCGAGGCTCAGAAGACTGTTGACGACTGGTGACAAGGTCGAGACGTACGCCGACCTGATGACGTTTTTCAACACCCGGGTCGACGCGGGAGCTGACGCCACCGTGCTCGCCGGCGACTTCGCGGTGGCTTCGAGGCTCGTCATCGATCAGGTGCGGGACTCGACTGCACTCCGAGTCGTGGACGAGGCGTTGACCGGCTACGTCTTCACGTCGACCGTTTCGACGCCGTACGTGGAGTTCTCGCGCGTCGGGCAGGTCAGGCCGCGCGCGTCAGGGGCGGGGCTATCGATCAAGAGGCCCCCGGGAATGGTCGGTGCGCCTAACGGGCCGATGCGCGATCTCGTTTACGCCGATCAACTGGAATCGCCGAAGGAACCAACGGTCATCGTGTACATGAACGGAATTAATACGCAGCGTTACGAGGCCGCACTTACGACGACGCGCCTGCGCCAGCTCGTCTTCACGCAGCGCCGCTTTTCCAATGGCTTCACGACCGTCGACCACATCTATAATCCGACCCACTCAGTCGATATGGAAGTGTATGACCAGGCGCACCCGTGCGCGGCGAACGCGTGGCGCGACCTGGGAAGCCGTAACCCGTTCATCGTGCTCTACAATTATTCGCGCTGTGCGGACCAGCGGGCCATGAAGTCGATCGCCGCAATCGATTTGGTGGCCGCCTTCAGGGAGCGACTCCAGCTCCACTTTGGAGAAACCGCGACAGCCGCCGAAGTCAGGCTGATCACTACCTACGTGGACAGCCAGCGGACTACCGCAGCCGATCCGAAACACGTCATCTTCGTCGGGCACTCGGAAGCGACCATTCTGCTCCCGCAGGCGTTGCGCGAGCTGCCGGCGATCGAGGGGCACCCGCTCAACAACGCTCGCGCATGCCTTGCGACGTTGTCGCTGGCGGGCGCAGCGAACCGCTCTGCCTACGCGCTCGATGAACCGTTCAAGCTGGGTTTCATCGTCGAGGGCGACATCATCGATCTCGTGACCGTCAACAACGGCTGGAAGCCCCTGCCGACCGATGCCACGGAGCAGGCGAGAGCGCGCGTCACCAGCGCGAGTTGGAACGGGCGGACACCAAGCTACGGTGCCTTTGTGCAGCTGAGAGAGAGTTACGCCCTGCACTCCGTCGACCGGGTCTACCTCGGCGATCCGGCCGCTCGGTCCGAAGTCGTTTACGACCTCACCGAGCTCCATCAGGAGTGCACCCAGGGCGACCTTACAGTCTCACCTACCGCAGTGACTGCGGAAGCGGGAACGAGCTTCAAGGTGACGCCAAAGCTGATCAATCAGAACGGTAACGAGCTGTTCGGGCGATACCTGAGGTCCGGGGGGGGCGTCTTGGATTCGATCGCGCCGAACACGTACCTCGTGACGGGCCTCGCCGCCCAACCCGCGCAGCTCGACTTCTGGACCGGTGTCCTCTACACCAAGGTCATGGTCTCCATTCCGCCGGTCTCACTCGTCGGTACTTCCATCGTCGAGAGCTACTACAGCAGCTGGGAGTTCTACTCCGCGTCGAACGCGGGCCTCGGTGACGCTCCGTATGGCTTCGAGGGCCAGATCCCGACCAACGATAACTGGGACGGTTCCGATGGCACGTGCACGAAATATTATACCGCCTACGGACGCACAGGTCCGGCCGGCCCATCGTACATGGTGTGGGTCCGGAGCTGCAAGCGCATCTACACGGTGATTCCCGGACCGCCGGCGAACGCGTACATGGCCGCCAAGGTCATCGGCCATGATTTCACCTGGTACTACGCCAACGGCGGCGTCGGCACGCCGGGCAATCAGGTGAGTGTCACATGCGCCGGCCCCGAGCGCTGCATCATCGGCGTGAAGGTGGTCGCGTACGCGTCACTGACCGAGGCGGGGAGCAGCGGCTTCGTTGCCGCGGCATCGGGGGC
>JANMAM010000057.1:0-4664 GCA_031359795.1 Gemmatimonadaceae bacterium | reverse complement strand
CTCGATCAGCTGCATGCGGTGCATCTCGACAACTCGGTCGCGCCAGCGGTGCAGTTCAATCCGCTGCTTCCGGGGATGAAGCTCGACACGCGCCAGAAGCCGATCGTCGCCAGCGCGGTGCGAGCCGCTGCGACACCGAAGTCGGTGGAAGAGCTCGCGTTTCGTCCGGTGACCGAGCTGGCGGCGATGATCCGCGCGAAGCGGGTCACGTCGCTCGCGCTCACGCGAATGTATCTCGATCGGCTCAAGCGATTCGACCCGGTGCTGCAGTGCGTCGTCACGCTCTGCGAGGATCGCGCGCTCGCGCAGGCGGCGGCGATGGACGCTGAACTCGCCAGGGACAAGTATCGCGGTCCGCTGCACGGCATTCCGTGGGGCGCGAAGGATCTGCTCGCGGTGAAGGGCTACCTGACGACGTGGGGCACGCCGCCGTTCAAGGATCAGCGCTTCGACTACGACGCGACCGTCGTCCAGCGCCTCGACGCGGCCGGCGCCGTGCTGCTGGCCAAGTTGACGTTAGGCGAGCTGGCGATGGGCGACGTCTGGTATGGCGGCACGACCAAGAACCCGTGGAAGGTGGACCAGGGCTCGAGCGGATCGAGCGCCGGCCCGGCGTCGGCGGCCGCGGCCGGCCTCGTCGGCTTCGCGATCGGCAGTGAGACGTTAGGCAGCATCTCCTCGCCGGCGACGCGCTGTGGCGCGACCGGGCTGCGTCCGACCTTTGGCCGGGTACCGAAGACCGGTGCGATGGCGCTGTCGTGGAGCATGGACAAGCTCGGGCCGATCGCGCGCAGCGTCGAGGACTGCGCGCTCGTGCTCGACGCGATTCGCGGGAGCGACGGGCAGGACCTCACCGTGCACGACGCGAGCTTCAACTTCAACGCGAGACAGCCGCTGTCACAGATCCGCATCGGCTACTTCCAGAAGGAGTTCGAGCTTCCCGAGACCGGCGCTGACGGCAAGCCACAGCATCCGACCAGGAAGTTCGACGACGCGGCGCTGGCGGTGTTTGCCCGTCTTGGCGTGAAGCTGATCCCGGTTGCGATCCCGGAGGCGCCTTACAACGCGATGCGAATCATCCTCGACGCAGAAGCTGGCGCGGCATTCGACGAGCTCACCCGCACCGGGCGCGACGCCGAGATGACGCGGCAGACTCCGGACGCCTGGCCGATCTCGTTCCGCGAATCACGCTTCATCCCGGCCGTCGACTATGTGAACGCGAACCGGGTGCGGACGACAGCGATGCAGCAGTGGGCGAAGCTGTTCGAGATGGTGGATGTCATCGTCAGCCCGACGAATGGCGGCTGGCAGCTGGTCGCGACCAACCTCACCGGGCACCCCGCGGTGATCCTGCCTAACGGGTTCCGGGAGAACGGGACGCCCGTTTCGCTGACGTTTCTTGGCAACCTCTACGGAGAGGCCGCGCTCTGCCGGGTGGCGATGGCGTACCAGCAGGCCACCGATTTCCACACGAAACATCCGGCGCAGTTCGCTTGACGGGCTCGAAATCGGGGGGTTGGCTCCCGAGCCGTGTGACCCCCCTCACCACGGTACGCACGTTGCAGTATGTTGTCGGCGTTCCACGAGCGAAGGACGAAGCAGCTGAACAACGCGAAGACCGGGACGCCGTGCCGACGCGGGCAGTGGCAGGATGAACGATGAAAGTGCACGAGCAGCAAGAAGGACGATTGGCGACGCAGCCGAGCGAACAATGTGTGAGGGCCCCGGGCGGTACACCCGGGGCCTTCGCATTTTCGGCCGTTAGGCTGTCCGCCGCTTCCGGTTATTCAGCCAACGCCGACCGCAGCCCGGCCTCGATCGTCTCGTGGTGAAAGCTGAACCCGGCTCCGAGGAGCCGCGTCGGCACGACGCGCTGGCTCGCGAGGATGGTCTGCTCACCCATCTCGCCGAACATCAGGTGGATCGCCGTCTCCGGCACCGAGAGAACCGTCGGGCGGCCGAGGGCGTGTCCGAGCGCATGCGTGAAATCCGCGTTTGATACCGGCACCGGCGCGACGAGGTTCACTGGCCCTTTCACCTCCCCGGCACCGAGCAGGAACGCAACCGCGCGGGTCCAGTCCTCCAGGGAAATCCAGCTCATGATCTGCGTGCCGCTCCCGATCCGCCCGCCAAGCCCGAGCTTGAACGGCGTCAGCATCTTCTCGAGCGCGCCCCCGCGCCCGCCGAGCACGACACCGGTTCGGAGGTAAGTCACGCGAACGTCCGCGCGATCGAGCGGTGCCGTCGCACCCTCCCAGGCTCGCACGACGTCGGCGAGAAAACCCTCGCCCGGCGCTGAGGATTCGTCGAGCAGGTCGCCACCGCGATTGCCATAGATGCCAATGGCCGATCCGCTCAACATCGCTCGCGGCGGACGATCCATCGCCTGCATCGTGCGCGCAAGCAGCGCCGTACTCTTCACTCGGCTATCCCGAATTGCCCGTTTCACGTCATCGTTCCAGCGCTGGGCGACGTTTTCCCCCGCGAGGTGAACGACCGCGTCGATTCCGTTCAGGGCGTTCGGCGCGAGCTCGTCGCGCGACGGATCCCATGCGATGGACTCTCCGGACGCGGCCTGACGGCGGCGCGTCAGCGGAATGACGCTCGTCCCGAGCGACTTGAGATGGGTCGTGAGCGCGCGGCCGAGAAAGCCGGTCGAGCCGCTCATCGCGACGCGGAGCGGTGCAGAGTGTTTCGACATCGGAGTGGGTGCGGGTTGTCGCGCCCACAACGCGCAATAGTCAAACCGCCGCCGTTCCTGCCGCCGATCGCGGGCTCCTAGAGGTCCCCTTTCCCGAGGATTCCGCGCGCCGTCGCCTCGCGGACAGCGGCGCTGTCGTACGCGCCCTCACGGAGGCGTTCGCGAATCTGGTCGAGACGCTCGGGCGAGATCCCGGCGTCGCGCGAACCACCCACCCGCGCGCGCCGCAGGTCGCTCTCACGCTCTTCATTGGGGGCGATGTTCGTCCGACGTTCGGTCATGCAACGAATATCGGCGGCCGCCGGCGGAACTTTAGAGCCGGGTCTCCCGAATACCCGGCATTTGTTGCCGGGCCCGGAGCGGACGCGTCTTTCCGACGAGTACCGGACGGTGGCCCTACGCCGATCGGCCACGACCGTCCCCGCCGTCTCGCCCCCCTGAATGTCAACGATTCTGTACGTGGACGACGAGCCGGCAGTCGGGCTCATTCTCGAGGACACGCTCCAGCGAGCCGGCCACGTAGCGCTCGGCGCTCACAACGTCCCGGAAGCCCTCCAGATCCTCGCGCGCGGCGGCGTCGACCTGATCATCTCCGATTACCGGATGCCCGGGATCACCGGGCTCGAATTTCTCGCGATGCTGCAGAACGAGGGGTACGACATCCCGCTCATCATGCTCACCGGATACGCGAGCATCGAGCACGCCGTCTCGGCGATCAAGGCCGGCGCGATCGACTACATCACCAAGCCTGTTCGTCCCGAGCAGCTCGAGCTCGCGGTCGCCCAGGCGCTCGAGGTGGTGCGGCTGCGTCTCGAGAATCAGCAGCTGCGCCGCGAGGTGATGGAGTTCCGGAACGAGCGACAGATCATCGGCGATTCGTCAGTCATCCGCCGGCTGATGCAGACCGTCGCGACCGCGGCTCCGACGCGCGCGACCGTGCTCCTGCAGGGGGAGAGCGGCACGGGCAAGGAATTGTTCGCCCGCGCGCTGCACGACCAGAGCGATCGGCGCGACAAGCCGTTCATCAAGTTGAATTGCGCGGCCCTTCCCGAGGGGTTGGTCGAGAGTGCGCTGTTCGGCCACGAACGCGGGGCCTTCACCGGCGCCGTCAGGCGGGTCGAGGGTGCGTTCGAGCGCGCGCACCACGGGACGCTCCTCCTCGACGAGATCAGCGAGATGCGTCTCGACCTGCAAGCGAAGCTCCTCCGCGTGCTCCAGGAGCAGGAGTTCGAGCGCGTTGGCGGAACTGCGCTCATTCGCGTCGACGTGCGCATCATCGCGACGACAAATCGCGATCTCGCCGCGGCCGCCGCCCGGGGGGAATTCCGGCAGGATCTCTACTACCGGTTGAGCGTGATGCCGATCGTGATCCCGCCACTCCGCGAGCGAGCCGAGGACATTCCGACGCTCGCCTACCGCTTCGCGATGCGCGCCGCGGCGGAAATGGGGAAGGCGGTGCACGGCATCGCGCCCGACGCGATCGAACTGCTGCAGCAGCACGTATGGCCAGGAAACGTGCGCGAGCTGCAGCACGCGGTCGAGCGGGCCGTGATCCTCAGCGCCGAACCGATGCTCCCCGCCACGGCTTTTGCCATCGCCCCTGGCCCGGCGATCGCTCCCGCCAACGGAACCGCAACCGGCAGGGGGCCCGGCCATCTCCGCCTGGCGTCAACGAGTGGCAGCCACTCGTTCGAGTTGCCCTCGTTGAAGGTCGCCGACGCCGAGCGGGTGCTGATTCAGCGTGCGCTGGTCGCGTCGGGGCAGAACAGGACGCGGGCCGCCGAGCTGCTCGGCATTAGCGTCCGGACGCTCCGCAACAAGCTGAACGTGCGCGCCGAGACCGCCGACGTCCTGGACAACGGCAGCGACGACGGCGAGGTCGCCTAACGGCGTGGCTCGTCGCCGATCTGCCAGCTCCCGAGGGGCGGCGTCAGGCGCTTCTTGACGATCTCCGCGTGCTCGC
>JANMAM010000161.1:0-32758 GCA_031359795.1 Gemmatimonadaceae bacterium | reverse complement strand
ACGCGCTTGATCTTCTTGATGTTCGGGCTGCGGCCGACGCGGACGGAGTGGACGAGCTCCTTCGTGACCGCGACCGACTGCGAGTAGGTCCGCTTCGCGACCTCCTTGGTCTTCTCGCGCGACTCTTCCTCTTCGGCCTCGTTCGCGGCGCCGAGCTCGAAATTCAGGATCTTCGCGCCCTCGAGCTTGCCCGTCAGCTGCAGCAGCCGCTGCGACGCCGTTTCCTTGCTCGGCGCCTGCATCACCGAGAGGAAGGTCAGCCAGTCGCGGGCAGTCGGCGTTCCGTGCACCCGAAGCACGCCGACGCCGTTCGCGCGGAACAGCGAGAGGAGATGGCTGAAGCTGGCGTAGTTGTCGAGATCGAGGCGAAGCCGGGTCGAGTTCACGAAGATGAACTCCCCGGACACCTTGATCTCGAGCTCCGCCTCCCGCTTGACCAGGTCGCCCGTGACGTTGACCAGCTCCTGGAGCGCCTTCTGCACCGCGCTGTTCTCGACCGGGTACATCTTGATCGATCGCAGGGCGCCGTAGAGCGCGAGGACATAGACCTTGCCGGCGCGGCGCACGTACGAATCGCCACCCATCTCGCCGAATGGCTCGTTGGCCGCCGCGTTGCGGGGTGGGCGCGTCGGCGCGGTCATGAACTCGGTGCGCGCAGCGCGCGATTGATGGCGTTGCGCACGAGCACTTCCTTCTCGTTGTCGGTCGACGCCTTGCGCAGCACCTCGTTCGCGCGCGCGCCGCCGATCCTGCCTAACGCCATGGCGGCGCAGGCGCGGAGCTCGGGATCTTCGCGCTTGCCGAGGAAACCCTTGCCGCTGAGCATCCCTTCGAGCACCTGGATGCCCGGCTCACCCGCGAGCGATCCGAAGGCCTCGAACAATGCCATCTTTTCGGTGAGGTCGACCTCGCGGGCGCGCTTTCCCTTGACCGCGCTGTCCACACGCGGGAGCGCCGGCTTGTAGGCGCGGGCAGCGATGGCGCGCAGGGTGGCAACGCGGACGTCGCGGTCAGGATCGTCCACCGACTTTTCCAGGACCTGCAGCGCGCCGGGCGTGGCGATGTCGTTGAGCGCCTGCACCGCGAGCATCCGGAGCGCCAGCGACCCGTCGGTCATGATCGCGGCGAGGGGGGCGACACCGGCGGCGGTTTTCAATCCCCCGGCGCGGCGGATCGCCTCGCCCGCGACCATCTCATCGGAGGACGCGATCAGCTTCACCAGCTCCGAGGTATTCTGGCCGGCGAGCCGGGACGCCGCTGCCTCGAGCAGCGGCTTGAGCTGCGCGTTCTGCAGTCTCGCCAGCCACGCGAACACCGTGGCGAGCGCCGTCGGGCGAAGTTGCTCGAACAGTTCGCTCAAGTCGGCCTGAGGCGGCAGATCTGACGACTCCTCGAGCGACTCGAGCAGTTGCGAGAGCGCGGCCGGAGCGCTGAGCCGTGCCGGCAGTGCCTCGAGTTTCGCGCGCTGCTCGGGCTTCACTTCCTTCGCGCGGCCTAACGTCACGCCGACTTCGCGCAGCAGGTACGCGACTGAGCGGAACTGGCCCGCCGAGAGGAGGTGGAGGATGAAGCCGTCGAGGATCTCGCAGATCTCGTCGCGCACCGCAAGGTCCCACTGCGCCTCGAAGATATCGAGCACCAGCGCGAGGACGGATGGCCGCAGGTCGCGCGCGTACTCGCTCTTGACCCCCTCGCGGAGATAGTCGATCTCCTTGTCGTCGAGGAAGTAGAGCGTCGTGTCGAAGTCGTCGAGGCTGACGACACCCGGCCGCGTGTCGCTGGCGACGGACTCCTGCACGTGCTCCCGCGTCGCTTCCTCCGACGGCCGCATCTCGGCGGGTGTGGTGTCGAGCAGCGGCGGTGCGGACTCCATCGCGAGGTCGACGAAACGGTAGCGGAGGTACAGAAAGTCCTGCTCCCAGAGCATCGTCAGGAGGTCGTCGTCGTCCGGTGTCGCCTTGCGCGCGCGCTGGATGACGTCGAGAAACTTCCCGAGCTCCTCCTCCTCGAATCCACGGAGCATCCGCACTTCGCGAATGCCGTCCTTGAAGAAGAGCCACGGAAGCGAGTCCGCCGATTTCGCGGGCTCGCTGAGGACGGCGCGCTCGCTCCAGCGGATCTCACTTTCAGTGAACGCGAGAGCCAGTTCGTCGGTGTGCTGCCATACCGCGTTCAGGCCATCGCCGAGCATCTCGATCGCGCGGAGATAGATCGGGTTGTTGTGGAGATAGAGCTGATGGGCGCGCATTCCCTTCACGAGGAGTTTGAGAAACTCCTCGACGATCGCCGGGGCGAAAGGCGGGCCTTCGCTGCCCGGGTCCGTCGGGGGATGCTGGATCGCCTGCGTGCTCATCGCCTGACCGTCAGCTCCTCGTCGCGAGGTGCTCGACGACGTGCGCGACGTCCTTGTCGCCCCGCCCGCTCACGCAGAGAAGCACCGGCTCGTCCGAGGCCCATCGCTTCTTCTCGCGCGCGATCCAGGCAACGGCGTGCGAGGTCTCGAGCGCCGGGATGATTCCCTCGAGACGCGCGAGCATCTGGAATCCTTCGAGCGCCTCGTCGTCGCTCACCGACACGTATTGCGCGCGTCCTGAATCCTTGAGGAAGGAGTGCTCGGGACCGACGCCCGGGTAGTCGAGCCCCGCCGAGATCGAGTGCGCGGGGTGAACCTGCCCGTGCTCGTCCTGGAGCAAGTAGCTGAGCGCGCCGTGCAGCACCCCCGGGCGGCCCTTCGTCAGCGACGCGGAGTGACGGTCGGTCTCCACGCCCTCGCCTGCCGCTTCGACTCCCACCAGCTCCACTGACTCATCGCCGACGAATGCGTGAAAAATCCCCATCGCGTTCGACCCACCACCGACGCACGCAACGACGGTCCGGGGCAGCCGCCCGGCGCGCTGGAGCATCTGCTCGCGCGCCTCGTTGCCGATGATCGATTGGAACTCACGAACCATTCGCGGATACGGAGCTGGCCCGACGACCGAGCCGATGATGTAATGACTATCGTTGACCGTGCCCACCCATTCGCGGATCGCTTCGCTGGTGGCGTCCTTCAGGGTCCGAGTCCCGCTCGTGACCGGGATGACCGTTGCACCCATCAGGTTCATGCGGACGACATTGAGCTGCTGTCGGCGCATGTCCTCTTCACCCATGTAGACGACGCACTGCAAACCAAATCGGGCGCAGATCGTCGCCGTCGCGACGCCGTGCTGCCCTGCCCCCGTCTCGGCGATGATGCGCTTCTTCCCCATCCGCCGCGCCAGCATCGCCTGGCCGACGGTGTTGTTGATCTTGTGCGCCCCGGTGTGGTTCAGGTCCTCTCGCTTGAGCCAGACCGGCGCTCCAACGAGCGCAGACAGCCGCGGCGCATCGCTCAACGGAGATGGACGACCGACATAGGTCCGGAGCAATTCGTCGAGCTCAGCCACGAAGGCGGGGTCGTCCATCGCGGTGCTGAACGCGGCTTCGAGCTCGTCGAGTGCCGGGATCAATGTCTCGGGCACATATCGGCCCCCGTACTCGCCGAACCGGTCGGCGCTTATCGTCGCAGTCATCCTTTCTCCTTTGCCGCGCCCGCCACTGCGGCCGCGAAAGCGCGCATGCGCGCGTGATCCTTGATTCCCGGCGCCGATTCGACGCCCGACGACACATCGACGACGTCAGGCCAAAGGGTCGCCAGCGCCTCGCTAACGTTGTCGGGCCGAAGCCCGCCGGCAAGCACCAACTTTCGCCCCGCGCGCCGCCGCTCGAGATCGTCGCGCAGCGCCGCCCAATCGAACGCGACGCCGCGTCCGCCTGACGCACCGCCCTCGACGCGCGCGTCGATGAGCAGCGCGTCCGCCGTTTCGAACAGCGCATCGGCCTCGGGCGGCAGCGCGTCGGTCACCCGGACGACCGCCCAGACCTTCACGTCCGCCTCCCCCCGGACCGCTACGACGTCGGCCGCGGTCGGATCGTCGTGCAGCTGCACGATGTCGAGTCGCGCGGCGCGCGCGGCACGCCCGATTTCCCGGGGAGCTGACCGACCGAAGACCCCGACTCGCGACGCCGGACCCTCGGATCCATCGAGCACCTCGGCCGCACGACCCGGATCGAGCACCCGGGGGCCACCGGCGAAGATCACGCCAAGGTAGCGCGCACCAAGCGCGTTGGCGTAGCGCGCGTCGTCGGGCCGCGTCAACCCGCAGAACTTGATCTCAGCCACGCGACGCTCGCGGCACACCAACGAGCGCGCGAACCGCTGCGGCCGGCTCGGGCGCGGTCGAAAGCGCCGAGCCAACGAGCACCGCGTCCGCGCCAAGCATCGCCGCACGCTCGACGTCGCCCCGGTTCGCTACCCCGCTCTCGAAGATTGCGATGCACCCGGGCGGAACAAGCGGGATGAGGCGCGCGCAGACCGCTGGATCGATCTCGAGTGATTCGAGGTTCCGGCTGTTCACGCCAATGGCGCACGCTCCGGCATCGAGCGCGGACGCGAGTTCGCGCTCGTCGCGGATTTCGACCAGGGGCTCGAGCCCGAGCTCGCGCGCGGCGGCGGCGAGCTGGCCCAACAGGGCCGGCGCGACCGCCCGAGCGATCAGCAGGACCGCCGACGCACCCAGTGCGCGAGCCTCGAAAATCTGTGATATGTCGACGTGGAAGTCTTTCTTCAGCAACGGGATACCAATCGCACCTCGAATCTTTTCGAGGTCGGCCGGCGAACCGCCGAAGTGCCGTTCTTCGGTGAGAACAGATATCGCGCGCGCGCCTCCGTCGCGATACGCCGCCGCCTGCGCGGGTGGGTCGATCGCGGCGTTGAGCGTCCCCTTGCTTGGGCTGCGGCGCTTCACTTCCGCGATCACGGATACGTCGGTGCCGGCCGTCAGCCCGGCGAGAAAAGAGGGTCCAGCCGGTGCGTCGCGCGCGGCCCGTTCGAGATCGCCGAGACGTTCTCGCAACCGCGCGACCCGTTCACGCGTCTCTTCAATGATGCGTCCGAGGGTGCCCGAGGGCGGGGACCAGGAAGTTGGTGCTTGCACTTCGGGGCTTCTTCGGATATTGTGTTGTTCGGATAATATTCGGGTGCCGGCGCAGCACGCACTACCGGCGCAAACTAATCGATCGGGTGCGTCTCATGCCGCTCACCAAGCGTCAGCGCGAAATCCTCACCTACCTGGCCTCCTATTCCGAGGCCAACGGCTACGCGCCGAGTTTCGAGGAGATCGCATCGCAGTTCGACTACAGCTCGCTTGCGACGGTGCACGAGCACCTCAGCAACCTCGAGCGCAAGGGCTACATCAAGCGGTCGTACAATGAAAGCCGCTCGATCGAGATCCTGCCCTCCGAAGCCGTCTCACGCTCGGTCGAGCTCCCGCTCCTCGGCGCGGTCGCTGCCGGTGTCCCGATCGAAGCGATCTCCAGCGGCGAAACGCTCGCGGTACCCGAGGAGTTCATCCGCCGGGGCGGTAACCACTACGCCCTCAAGGTACGCGGAAACTCGATGGTCGACGCCCACATCAGCGACGGTGACTTCGTCGTCGTCAACGAACGCCAGCGCGCCGACAACGGCGAGATGGTCATCGCGATGATCCAGGGCACCTCCGCGACGGTGAAGAAATTCTATCGCGAACGCGACGGCCGCATCCGTCTCCAGCCCGCCAACGAGACGATGGCGCCGATCTACGTCCACGAGAACGACATCACCATCCAGGGCGTGGTCGTGGGCGTGCTGCGGCGGTACTAGGAGCCGATCCGAGAGAAACAACGCGGTTGAAGATCAATTCGGCGCCGTTTGGCTTTTCGGCGTCGCGATTGCACGAGCCGGGATTTTTTGGGGCACGCCTGGGGAATGAACTCGCCTAGCGTGCCCCAAAGCGTTTCGTGAGCCCGCAATCGCAACTGCTTCAACCGGCACGACCCGGTGACCCCTGTGTCCCCTGTGGTTAATGCTGTTGCCTAAGCAAAAAGTTTAACCACAGGGGTCACAGGGAACCTCGCCTCTCAGCGCTCGATCGCCAGGGCCGAACAGCTTGGGGGCAAGCGGGTGAGATGGTCTCGCCCCGCTTGCCCCCAAAGCGTTTCTCAAGCCGGCAATCGCAAATGCTTCAACGGGGCGCCACCCGGTGACCTCTGCGTCCCCTGTGGTTAATGCTGTTGCTCAAGCAATAATTTGATCCGCACGTCTTACAGGGAGCCGCGCGTTTCGGCGCTCGCTACGCGCAGACGGTTCAGCGCGTCGAGCCCCGCCCCGCCGGCGACTGCCGCCTCGGCGAGCCGTACCCCTTCGCCGTAGCTCCCCGCCAGCCCGCCCACGTACAGCGCTGCCCCGGCGTTCAGTACCACCGCTGCCCGTGCGCCCCGGGCGCCCTTCCCGCCGAGGACGGCTTCGATCACTCGTGCGTTGTCGGCCGGCATCGCGCCTCCCAGTTCGGAGGCGGTGATCCCGTCGTAGCCGTGATCCGTTGGATCGATCGTCCACTCGGCTCGCTCGCCGCCTCGAATCTCGATCACATGCGTCAGGCCGAGTGGGGAAATTTCGTCCATTCCCGGCTCGCCGTAGACGACCATCGCGTGGACGGTCCCGAGCGAGGCCAGCGCCCCGGCCATCAGCGGTAGCCGCCTCGCCTCCGAGACGCCGACGACCTGCCGCCCGGCGAGCGCCGGGTTGGCGAGCGGGCCAATCACGTTCATCACCGTCGGGATCGCGAGCTCGCGGCGGACCGGCCCGACGTGCCGCATCGCCGGATGCATCAGCGGTGCGTACATGAAGACGATGCCGGCCTCGGCGAGCGACCGGGACATCGTCTCGATCGGGGTCTCGACCCGCACGCCTAACGCTTCGAGAACGTCGGCGCTCCCGCTGTTGCTGGTGAACGAGCGGTTTCCGTGCTTGGCAACCCGGGCGCCCGCGCCCGCCGCGACCAGCGCGGCAGCGGTGGAGATATTGAAGGTCGGAACCGCGCCACCTCCGGTGCCGCAGGTGTCGACCAGCTCGTCGGGGCGCTCGCAGGGGAGGCGGACCATCGCGTCCCGGAGCGCGTGGGCGGCGCCGGCGACCTCGTCGGCGGTCTCGCCCTTGACCCGAAGCGCCATCAGCAGCGCGGCGACCTGCGACGGGGTCGCTTCGCCGCTCATCACCACGTCGAAGGCACTCCGCGACTGCGCGGCAGTCAGCCCCTGCTGCGCGGCCAGCGCGCGCAACGCGTCCCGGAGCGGCTCGATCGACACTGCCTAACGCGCGGCGGCGAACGCGTGCAGCAGGCGGTCGCCGAGGCGGGCCCGGGTCGCGACGAGCGAGATGACGAGCGCGAGCAACCGCACCCGTTCGACGTCCTCGTCGACGAAGACGCCGCGCTGCGCGCGGTTCGTCAGGTTCACCACGCCGACGAGCTGGTCGTGGTAGACGAGCGGAAAGCTGATGAACGAGCCGGTCGTGAAGTACTGGTCGCGAAGGAGCGGATGGGTCTGCGCATCGGCCACATCCATCACCAGGAGCGGCTCGCGCGACTGGGCGACCTTCCCCGACACGCCTTCACCGATTCGCACCCGTGACGTGACCGCGACGTTAGGCGCGATCCCCCGGGCCGCCGCCAGGTAGAGATTCTCTCCGTCGGGCGCCACCAGCATCAGCGAGCACCGGGCCGCCTGCATGTCGTCTCCGACGAGCGCGAGCAGGCTGTCGACGAGCTCCTGGGGATCCTCGGTGCTCGCGTCGAGTGTCAGTACCCGGTCGATCAGGTAGATCGTGCGCGTCTTCTGGCGGAGCGACTCGCTCCGCCGGTGCAACTCGACGTGCGCCTTCTCGAGCTGCTCCACCGCGGCGAGCACCTGCTGCTCGACCGCCTGCGCGCGGCGCGCCGACTTGCGGGCCTCCTCGCTCGCCCGAGCGATCTCGCCCTCGAGCGCGACCACTCGAGCCGGGTCGGCGCCGCCACCGCCTTGCGCCTGCTTCAGCTGCTGCTCGAGCACGCCCAGCTTGCGCACGTAGTCGCCGTGCACGCGCTGCGTCACCTCCTCGAGAGTCTTCACCGCCTCCTCGCGCGCCTCACGCTCGGCGAACCGCGCGAACGCAAGCTCGAAGAGCGCGACCGACGGCGCGAACCGCTCCGACGCGCGCGTGCCGAAGATCTTCCGCGGCTCGTAGAGCGCGATCACGGCGGCGAGATGCCCGTCAGCGCGCACCCCGCGGAGCGAGAGCCATCCGCCGTCGGACTGCGCACGCAACCGAAAGAGCCGGGCGTATTCATCCGACTGGTCGCCGAGGTCGACGAACTGACCTCCGGCGGCGACCGTGAGGCGCGTCGACGCCGGGAGATGATCGAACGTCGTCTCGACGGCACTCCGTTCGACAGTGCCGCCTGCGGGCGTCAGGCGGTCGCTGAGCATCTCACGCCGCCCATCGTAGCGCAGCAACGCCACGTTCGACGCACGGTCGACTTCAGCCAGCCCCTCGCCCAGCGCCACGAGGGCGCCGTCGAGATCGGGCGCGACGCTCAGGGCGTGCGCGAGTGAAGCAAGCGTGCGTGGAGGCATCCAAAGTGGACGCGCGCTTGGCCGCTGCGGCAACTTGAGCGAGCGCGGAAAGGACCTGGTCGGAGGAGGCGAAATGATGAGGCGCAGCAGCGGCGAAGTCAATCGCGTCGACCGTCGCTCGCTCGCTGTTCGGCAGCGGGCGCTTCGCTTGACTTGAAGGTCCCTCGGGATAACTTCCCTCGCGATGGACGAACGCACGGTTCAGCTGGTTCTGCACTATGACGGTGGCGCATTCGCCGGATGGCAGCGGCAGCGAACCGAACGAACCGTTCAGGGCGCAATCGAGGAAACGCTCGCTCGCGTGTGCGCGGTGCCGGTCGCGGTGATCGGAGCGGGACGGACCGACGCTGGGGTGCACGCGCGGGGACAGGCTGCGGGCGTGCGCCTGGGCGTGAAGTGGACGCCCGAGACCATCCGACGCGCGCTCAACGCAACGCTTCCGCCCGACGTCTGGATCGCGGCGGCGCACGAGATGCACCCGGAGTTCCACGCGCGGTACAGTGCGGTCGCGCGCCGCTACACCTACGTCGTTGGAACCGACGAGGAGGCGGCGTCACCCTTCCGACGGACGCGCGAGCTGGTCGAGCGGCATTCGCTCGATCGAGGCCTTCTCGACGGGGCCGCACGCGCGATCGTCGGCGAGCACTGCTTCCGCGGCTTCGCGGTACAGGGCACGGCGCCGGAGACGGACGATCATCGGTGCGCGGTGCGCGACGCGCGGTGGATCGACCGGCCGGGGGGACTCGCGTTCGTGATCGAGGCCAACCGTTTTCTCCATCACATGGTGCGCTTCCTCGTCGGAACGATGCTCGAGATCGCACGCGGACGGCGAGCGCCCCAGTCCATGGTCGCATTGCTCGCGGCCGCCGACAACGGCGAGGTCGCGCCTCCGGCGCCGCCGCACGCGCTGTTTCTCGACCGCGTCGAGTATCCCGCGGAACTCTACCTCACGCCATGAAAATCTTCCTCCTGACCACGTCTCCGGAGGAAGTCCGGTGGGCGGAATCCAATGGTCTCATCGACGCGGTCGTCACGACGCCGGCCCTGCTCGGCCGGACGCCGCGCGTCGATCCGCGCGAGCTCCTCGAAGAGCTCGTGTCGTCGACGCGGCTCCCGGTCTGTGCGAGCGTTGGTGCCATCAATGCGCACGACATCTACACGCAAGGCCGGGAGCTGGCCAAGCTGTCGGAGGATCTCATCATCCAGGTTCCTCTCGTTGAAGACGCGATCGTCGCGATCCGGCGGCTGTCGGGTGAGGGAATTCACGTCGCCGCCGATCTCGTGTTCAACGCGGCCCAGGCCCTTCTCGCCGCGAAAGCCGGCGCACGGATGGTGAGCACCTCGCTCGAGCAGCTCGACGTGATGGGCGACCACGGCGTGAACGTCGTGCGGGAGATTCGCGCGGTCTTCGACGCCGACGCGACGCCGTGCGACATCCTCGCTGCCGGACCCGGGACCGCCGCCCGGTTTGCCGAGTGCGCCGTGGCCGGGGCGCACGCGGTGTCGGTGACGCCGGAAACGCTTCGCGCGTTCCTCGTCCACCCGCTCACCGACCGTGGCGTCGACCAGTTTCTCGCCGAACTCGCCCGGCAGCCGCGGACGCGGGTCCTCAACTGATGCACCCGCTCTCACGCAGGTCCGTGGAACGGGTCGTTCGCGCGGTGACCGTGTTCGGCATCGTCGCCTGCAACACTGCCTCGACGCCGGGCAATGCGCAGGACTCCGCGCGCCCACCAGCCGGGCTTCCCGCGCGCGCCGCGAACGCATCGATCGACGCGTCGCGGCGCACAGCGATCACGGAAGCGGTCGCCCGCGTCGCGCCGGCCGTGGTCACCGTCCAGACCGAGATACTTCAGCGCGTCGCCGCCAATCCGTTCGAGGAGGTATTCGGGGGACAGAGCGGCCGGCGCGTCACCCCCGGACTCGGCTCCGGCTTCATCGTGCGACAGGACGGCGTCATTGTCACCAATGCCCACGTCGTCGCTGGTGCGACCCGCGTATCGATCGCGATGCGCGATGGCACGACCTACCCGGCGAAGCTCGTTGGCGTCGATGAAGCGAACGATCTCGCCGTCCTCAAGATCGAGAAGACCGGGCTTCCCACTGCACCGTTAGGCAATTCCGACGACCTCCTCATCGGCGAGTGGGCGATCGCGATCGGCAACCCGTACGGGTTCCTCCTCGGGAACAGCGAGCCGAGCGTTACCGCCGGGGTGATCAGCGGGACGGGACGCAACCTCGTTGGGTCGAACGAGGGCGCGGGGATGTACGTCGACATGGTCCAGACCGACGCGGCGATCAATCCGGGCAACTCCGGTGGCCCGCTGCTGAACGCGTCGGGCGAGGTGGTGGGCGTCAACAGTTCGATCTACTCGCCGAGCGGCGGTTCGATCGGACTCGGCTTCGCGATCCCGATCAACCGCGCCCGACGTGTTACCGATGACCTGCTGGCGCACGGCGCCGTCAGGCGCCCCTGGGTCGGCATCAAGCTCCAGCTGCCTGACGGTGACAACCCGCGCGACGCCATTACCTCGGGGGTCGTGGTGCGCAGCGTCGTTCCCGGTTCGCCCGCCGCGAAAGCCGGGCTTCGACCCGGCGACACGATCGTCTCCGCCGGCGTGCGCCCGCTCCGCAATCCGTTCGACTGGGAGGCGGAGCTGCTCGATCTCCGCGTTGGCGAGAGTGTCCCCTTCAAGGTCGTCCGTGGGAGCAGCACCCGAACGGTGAATGTCACCGTCGCCGATCTTCCCGAGGTTGGCGCCGAAAAGGTGCAGGTGCTCCGGGAGATGGAGTTGATCACCCTCACCCCGGCCATCCGCGCCGAGCGTGGAGTGCGGAGCCCGCAGGGCGCGGTCATCTACAAGACCACCGAGCGCGTCGCCGAGGAGCTTGGGCTGCAAGCCGGCGACGTCATCGTACAGGTCAATCGCACGCCGATCGCGTCCGCGGACGAGGCGGCGAAGGCGATCGACTACTACGGCGGCCGCGGTCCGATCCAGCTGTTCTTCGAGCGCGGCGGCCGTGTCTACTCCACCGATTTCCAGCTCCGATGAGCGACGCTGAGCGGTACAGCTCCCCCCTCGCCGAACGTTACGCGTCGCGTGCGATGCTCAGGTTGTGGTCGGCGGAGACGCGACACGGATTGTGGCGGCGCCTCTGGCTCGCGCTTGCCGAGTCGGAAAAGGAGCTCGGCGTGCCCGTGCCCGACGAGGCGATCTCGCAGATGCGGAGCCATCTCGACGACATCGACTTCGCGGCTGTCGCCGCCTACGAGAAGCGTTTTCGCCACGACGTGATGGCGCACATCCACGCGTTCGCCGACGCGGCGCCGGCGGCGGCACCCTTTATCCACCTCGGCGCGACGAGCGCGTTCGTCACCGACAACGGCGACCTGATCCTCGCCCGGCGGGGACTCGACCTGCTCCGTGGAAAAGTCGTCGAGACGATCGCGGCGCTCGCGTCGTTCGCGCGGCGCTGGCGCGCCGAGCCAACGTTAGGCTACACGCACTTGCAGGCGGCACAGCTGACGACGGTCGGCAAGCGCGCGACGCTCTGGATACAGGACCTGCTGCTCGACCTCGCCGACATCGATCATCGCATCGCCACCCTGCCCTTCCGCGGAGTGAAGGGAACGACCGGAACCCAGGCGAGCTTTCTCGAGATTTTTGCGGGCGACCACGAAAAGGTGCGCGCGCTCGACCGGCTCGTGACGCGAAAGATGGATTTTGCGCGCTCGCTCGCGGTCACGGGCCAGACCTACACGCGAAAGCTCGATGCGCAGGTCCTTGGCGCGGTCGCGGGGGTCGCCGCCAGCGCGGCGAAGTTCGCGTCCGATCTCCGCATGCTCCAGGCGTTCGGCGAGATCGAGGAACCCTTCGAGTCCGAACAGATCGGGTCGTCAGCGATGGCCTACAAGCGGAACCCGATGCGCGCCGAGCGCATCAACTCGCTCGCGCGGTTCGTCATCGAGCTCGAGGCGAGCCCCAATCACACGCACAGCGTGCAGTACTTCGAGCGCACGCTCGACGACAGCGCGAACCGCCGGCTCGTCATCCCGGAATCGTTCCTCGCGACCGACGCGATCCTCGTGCTGATGGCGAACGTCGCGTCCGGCCTCGAGGTACATCCGGCTCGCATCCGGCGCCGCATCGACGATGAGCTGCCATTCATGGCGACCGAGGAGCTGATCGTCCGCGCGGTGAAGGCGGGCGGCAACCGGCAGACCGTGCACGAAGTGATTCGGAAGCACAGCATTGACGCCGCACGCGCGGTGAAGGATGGTGGCGGCGACAACGACATGCTCGAGCGCCTCGCGAACGATCCGGCCTTCGGGCTGCCCATCGACGACCTGCGCACCGCGCTCGATCCGGCGCGGTTCATCGGCCGGGCGCCGCAGCAGGTGGATGAATTTCTCGCCGAGCATGTCGATCCGGTCCTCGCCAACCCGCGCGCGCTCACGGGCGAGCGCGAGGAGCCCCGGGTATGACGCCTAACGCGACGGTCGCGGCGACGTCGCTGCCCCTTCCCCGGATTCGTACCGGCAAGGTGCGCGACGTATACGCCGTCGGAGATGACCGCGTCCTCCTCGTCGCCACCGATCGTGTCAGCGCGTTCGACATCGTCATGGGCGAGATGATTCCGTCGAAGGGAGCTGTGCTGACGCAGCTCACGGCGTGGTGGCTTCGCCATCTCGAGGACGGAATTGCCCACCACATGATCAGCGCCGATACCGGTGAGATTGTCGCCGCGATTCCCGCGCTGGCACCACACCGCGCGCTCCTCGCGGGGCGAGCCATGCTCTGCGTACGGACGACGCCGTTCCCGGTAGAATGCGTGGTCCGTGGTTACATTACAGGCTCGGCCTGGGGGGAATATTCCCGCGCCGGTACGCTTGCCGGGGAGCCGCTCCCCGCTGGCCTGCGGGAAAGCGACCGACTGCAGCCGGCGGTATTCAGTCCGGCAACGAAAGCCGAATCGGGGCACGACGAGAACATCCCCGTCGGCAGACTTCGATCGATCGTGGGGGTACACATGGCGGCAATGCTCGAAGGGTTATCCCGAACGGTGTACGAGCGGGGTCGCGCCCTCGCCGCGGAGCGCGGGATCATCGTCGCCGATACGAAACTGGAATTCGGTCGGAGCGGTGACGGGCAGATCCTCCTCATCGACGAAGTGCTGACCCCCGACAGCTCCCGTTTCTGGCCCGCGGACGGTTACTCGCCAGGCCGCTCGCAGCCGAGCTTCGACAAGCAGCCGTTGCGTGACTATCTCGCCGCCGAGCGCGCAGCCGGCCGGTGGAATGGCGAACTGCCGGCGCCGCATCTTCCGGCGGCCGTCGTTGCCGCAACCAGCGCGCGCTACCTCGACGCGCACCGCCGCATTACAGGGACGCCGCTCGACATCCCGGAGACCAAGTGAAATTCGCCCGTGAAGGACTGCCGTTCATAGCCATCGCCGCGGTGCTCGCCATCGGGGCACTCCTCTTCGCCACACGCCGCGGCGGCTTGCCGGCCTGGGCACTGACGGCCGTCATGGTCGTCGTCGCGATCTGGGTCGCCTACTTCTTCCGCGATCCCGAGCGGACGGGCGATCGTGGGGAGCGTGTCGTCACCGCCCCCGCCGACGGCAAGGTCGTGCTGATCACGGAGGTCGACGAGCCCGCGTTCATCCACGGCCGTGCGCTCCGCGTCTCGATCTTCATGAACGTGTTCAACGTACACGTCAACCGGTACCCGATCAGCGGGACGGTCAAGTACGTCCAGTACAACCCGGGGAAGTTCCTCAATGCCGCCGTCGAGAAGTCGAGTCTCGAGAACGAGCAGCGCAGTGTCGGGATCGAGGCCGGGCCGTACCGCATCCTGGTGAGGCAGATCGCGGGCCTCATCGCCCGGCGGATCGTGACCTACAGCCGAGAGGGCGAGCGCGTCGAGCAGGGCGAACGGATGGGACTCATACGCTTCGGCTCGCGCGTCGACGTGTTCCTGCCGACCGATGCCACCGTCAAGGTGAAGATCGGCGAGTTGACGACCGCCGGCACCACCGTCGTCGCGGAGCTCCCGGCGCGATGATGCCGATGCGGACACCGCATGTACGACGGGCGGTGATCGTGCTGCCTAACGGGTTCACGCTGGCGAGCCTGTTCTTCGGAATATTCGCAATCGTCTCGGCGTCGAGGGGCGACTTCAGCAAGGCCGGCGTGTACGTCGTTTTGGGGGGCGTGTGCGATGCGCTCGATGGGCGCGTCGCGCGCATGACCGGCAGCGGCTCGCGGTTCGGCGAAGAGCTCGACTCGCTCGTGGACGCGATCACATTCGGGCTCGCGCCGGCGATGATCGTGTACTTCGCGGTGCTGAACAAGGACGGCTGGGACTGGGTTTTCGCGTTCATCTTCGCCGCGTGCGCGGTGATGCGGCTTGCCCGGTTCAACGTGACGCAGGCCGGGGCGTCGAAGACGCACTTCATCGGCCTTCCCAGTCCGGCCGCCGGGATGACGCTCGCGACGTACTACGCATTCAGCCAGACGAAGCTGTACAACGAAGTGCTGCTGCTTGGCGGCACGAAGGTGCTTGCGGATTATCCGTGGCACGTCATGATGCGGATTCTCATGGTCGTGCTGGCGTTCCTGATGATCAGCCCCGTGCCCTACCCCGCGGTGCCGAAAGTCAACCTGCGCACCGTGCGCGGAATCGTCGGCGGCCTGATCCTGCTCGCCGCGGTACTCGGTCTCATCTTCCTTCCCCGCGAGTTCTTCTTCCCGGTGTTGCTCGCCTACGTCCTCTTCGGTATCGCGATGTGGCTGGTCCTCATCGTCATGGACCGCGTTCCGACAGCCGAGTCGCTGTGGTTCGAGGAAGAAGACGACGAGACCGGTGAGCACGAGGCGTCCGTCGTCCGCCATGACGAGATGGCGACCGGACGGCGCCGCCGGCGCCGCAAGAAACGGCTGCGCGGCGCCTCGCCGACCCCGACGATCACGCAGGCCATCGAGGAGGAAAGCCAGTGAGCACTTTTCGCGTCGCCGTTCACGTGACGCCGCGCCGCGGCATCCTCGATCCTCAGGGAACCGCCGTCGCGCACGCGCTCCAGACGCTCGGGTTCTCCGGAGTCGCCGATGTGAAGGTCGGACGCCATATCGTCATCGACGTGGCCGCAAAGGACCGCGAGGGAGCGGGCAGCGCCGCCCGGCTGATGTGCGAAAAGTTGCTCGCCAATCCGGTGACCGAGGACTTCGAGATCGCGACGGTCGAGCCAGCATGAAATTCGGCATTGTCACATTCCCCGGTTCGAACTGCGATTACGACGCCTTTCACGCCGTCACCGATGCGTTGGGCGAGGAGGCCGAGTACATCTGGCACCGCGAAACCGACCTCGGCGGGGCGGACGTGGTCATTCTCCCGGGCGGGTTCAGTTACGGCGATTACCTCCGAGCCGGGGCGATCGCGCGCTTCAGCCCGATCATGTCGGCCGTATTGGCCCACGCGAAGCGTGGAGCACCGGTGCTGGCCGTCTGCAACGGCTTCCAGATCGCCTGCGAAGCGGGTCTCCTGCCGGGTGCGCTGCTCCGGAACGCGTCCCTGTCGTTCGTGGCTGAAATGGTGCGCCTCCGGGTCGAGACGAACGACTCGATCTTCAGCTCCGGATACGACGCGGGGCAGATAGTTCGCATGCCGATCGCGCACGGCGAAGGCCGCTACACGGCGGACGCCGGGACGCTCGATCGGCTCGAAGGGGACGGGTTGGTGGCGTTCCGGTACGTCGGCCAGGATGGCACGCCAACCGAGGCCGCCAATCCCAATGGGTCGATGCGCTCGATTGCGGGTATCGTCAGCGAGGGGGGAAACGTCCTAGGTATGATGCCCCACCCTGAGCGCGCGGTCGATCGACTGCTCGGATCCGAGGATGGGCTCGCACTGTTCGAGGCGCTGCTGTCGCGCGTCTCGGCGTAACCCCGAGGGAGGATCTATGTCGTACCGTGCACTGATGTTCGTCGCGTCGTTGGGCCTCGCGGCCCCGTTGGCCGCGCAGGATGCCGCCGTCATCGACCCGGGAATGACGCGGGCGGAAGTCGTCGAGCGCCTCGGCAAGCCGATGAACGAGCGCAAGTCGGGCGGCCACACGTATCTCTACTACCGCAACGGCTGCGAGAGGACCTGCGGGATGAACGACGTCGTGATGCTCGATGACGGCAAGGTGAGCGACGCGATTTTCCGCGCGGCCAGCCGTCACTACAGCGGAGAGAGCTCGTCTCCGAATGGCGTGCAGCCGGCGCGGAGCGAGGGCGGTGACGCCGGCGTTGCGGCGGTGCGAAAGGCCAAGCGCGGCGGTATCGTCATCGCCCGCCCGGCCGACGCCGAGCCGGCCACGGTCACCGGTGTCCAGGTTGTTCCGGCGGAGGGCGTGGCGCCTAACGCTGAAGCAGCGGTCAACGCCGCACCGGTGCGCACCAGCACCGCGGGCGGTGGAGCGCGCCCCGCACCGTCAGGTCCGCGCCCCGGTGGCGTCGTCGCAAACACTGGCAACGCGACCACGAGTGGCGCGCGCCCCGATGCAGCGGCCGAGAGTGGAACCGGCTCGAGTGGCGTCGGCACGGGTGGCGGTGGAACGGCCGGCGGCAACGCCCCGCAGGTCACGTCGCCCGCAGGCAACGCCCCGCAGGTCGGTTCGCCCGAACCCGCTGCATCCCCGAGCGCGCCCGTCAGTGCGAGCGGGCAACGTCCGATCATGCCCGTTCCGCTTCCCGGAGCCAAGGTCAATCCCGCGGACTCCGTTCGCGCGTTGACGCCTAACCGTCCGACTCCGCTGCCCGGCGCGAAGATCAACCCGGCCGACTCGATTCGCGCCGAGGCGATTCGCCGGCAGCAGGCGGACACCACCAACAAGCCCTGATCGACGACATGTCTCCGCACAGCAAGCCGACGCACAACGAAGACGAGTACTTCGCAAAGCAGGACGCCGAGCTCCTCAAGGAGCGACGTGCCGCGCTCGATGTCCAGCGCGCGAAGAACGAACGCGCGTCGCACTTCATGAAGTGTCCGAAGTGCGGCGCCGACCTGAAGGAAAGGAAATTTCATTCGATGGTCATCGACGTCTGTCCGGAGTGCAACGGAACCTGGATGGACGCCGGTGAGCTCGAGATGCTGGGCATGGTCAAGCGCAGCGAGCTCCAACGGTTCGTCGGCTCGCTCTTCGGTCTCAAGTAGTGAACGTTGCGCCGCGTCCCGGCGATCCGGTCATCACCCCGGCGCTCGTCGCAGAGCACGGCCTGACGCCTGAGGAATACGAGCGGCTGCTCGCGCTGCTCGGCCGGATCCCGACATTCACCGAACTCGGAATCGTCAGCGCGCTCTGGAACGAGCACTGTTCCTACAAGCACTCGCGTCCCCTGCTCCGCACGCTGCCGACGAAGGCGCCGTGGGTCCTCCAGGGCCCCGGCGAAAATGCAGGCGTCATCTCTGTCGGTGACGGAATGGCGGTCGCGTTCAAGATCGAGTCGCACAACCACCCTTCCGCGGTCGAGCCCTATCAGGGCGCTGCCACCGGCGTCGGCGGAATTCTCCGCGACGTGTTCACGATGGGCGCGCGGCCGATCGCGATGCTGAACTCCCTCCGCTTCGGCTCTCTCGACTCGGCGCGGGTACGGTATCTCTTTGCCGGTGTCGTGAAGGGAGTCGGCGACTACGGCAATTGCGTCGGCGTCCCGACCGTCGGCGGCGAAGTTGTGTTCGACCCGGCGTATGAGGGAAACCCGCTCGTCAACGCGATGTGCGTGGGCGTGCTGCACGAGAGCGACCTGATGCTCGCCGTCGCGGAGGGTGTCGGCAATCCGATCATGACGGTCGGTGCGCGCACTGGCCGCGACGGCATTCATGGCGCGACGTTCGCGTCCGAGGACCTCTCCGAGGGGAGCGACGCGAAGCGACCACGCGTGCAGGTGGGCGATCCCTTCACTGAAAAGCTGTTGCTCGAGGCGAGCCTGGAGCTGATCCGGAGCGGCCACATCGTCGCGATTCAGGACATGGGCGCCGCTGGATTGACGTCATCGTCCGCCGAGATGGCGGCACGCGGCGATGTCGGCGTCACCATCGACACGTCGAAGGTGCCGGTGCGCGAAGCGGGCATGAGCCCGTACGAAATCCTGCTCAGTGAATCGCAGGAGCGGATGCTCGTTGTCGCGAAGAAGGGTCACGAGGACGAAGTGCGGAAGATCCTCGCCAAGTGGGAGCTCGAGGCCGCGGTAATCGGCGAGGTGATCGCCGAACCCGTCTATCGCGTCACCGAGGGCGACCGCGTGGTCGCCGAGTTCCCCGGCTCACGGCTCGTCACCGATTGCCCCACCTACACCCCACCGGCGCGCGAGAGCGACCTGACGCGGCAACTGCGCGAGCGCGACGTTTCGTCGGTCGCCGAGTACGCCGAGGTCAAGGATCCCGTCCGGGTGCTCGAGCTGCTCCTCTCCTCGCCGACGATCGCGAGCAAGCGCTGGGTCTACCGGCAGTATGACACGACCGTTCGCACGAACACCGTCATCGGTCCCGGGGGCGACGCGGCGCTCGTCCGGCTGCGCGGGACGACCAAGGCACTCGCGCTCACCGTCGACTGCAACGGCCGGTACGTCTCGCTCGATCCTCGACTCGGCGCGAAGATCGCCGTCGCTGAGGCCGCGCGCAACGTGGCCTGCACCGGCGCGCGCCCTCGCGCGATCACGAACAACCTCAACTTCGGGAACCCGAAGCGGCCCGAAGTCTACTACCAGCTTCGCGAGGCGATCGCCGGGATGGGCGAGGCTTGCAACGCGTTAGGCACGCCGGTCACGGGGGGCAACGTCTCGCTCTACAATGAAAACCCGCAGGGCGCCGTTCACCCGACGCCGGTGATCGGAATGGTCGGCGTCCTCGACAACGTCGCGAATGCGGTGACGTCACCGTTCGCCGTTGACGGCGCCGACGTCGTGCTGCTCGGTGAGCCGACGGCGGAAATCGGCGCCAGCGAGTATCTCGCGCGCATTCACGGCGTCGTCGCCGGCGCTCCGCCCGCGTGCGACCTGGAGGCGGCGAAGCGCCTGGTCGAATTGCTCGTGACCGGCGCCGAGAAGGGGCTGTTTGCATCGGCGCACGACTGCAGCGAGGGTGGCCTGGCGGTCGCGCTCGCCGAGTGCTGCGTGATGGATCGGGAGCGCCCTGTCGGTGCGGCGATCGACCTTGGCGCATGGCTCGGCCTGCCGATTGCGGCGCTGCTTTTTGGCGAAGCACAGAATCGCGTGGTCGTCTCGACGCGCGACGCGGCGGGCGTTCTTTCCGAGGCGCGCCGCCAGGGCGTGCCGGCGCAGGTCATCGGGCGTGTCACCGCGCAGTCGACGGTGCTCTCGATTCGCGCCGGGGCACGCCAGATCGATGCGCCGCTCGCTCGCATCGCGGCTGCCTGGCACGACGCGATTCCAACCATCATGACTCGCTCCGTCGCTGCCGCGGCGGCCGTGATGACCGAGACGCTCTCGCAACGGTGAATTAGTAGCAATGTGTGGCATATTTGGAGTTCATGGCAACCCGCTGGCGGCGGAGCTGGTCCATCTCGGACTCTACTCCCTCCAGCACCGGGGGCAGGAATCGTCGGGGATCGTCACTGTCGACGACACCGGACGGGCGCACTCGGTCCGGGCGATGGGCCTCGTGTCCGAGGGGATCGCCGAGAGCGAGATGCCCGCGCTCACCGGGAGCGTCGGCATCGGCCACACGCGCTACAGTACCGCCGGCTCGTCAAATCTCGCCAACGCGCAGCCGGTCGTCGCCAGCATCCGCGGCGGCGCGGTGTCGCTCGCTCATAACGGCAACCTGACCAACGCCACCGAGCTTCGCCGCGAGCTCGAGGACACCGGTGCCATTTTTTCCTCGACGATGGACTCTGAAGTCATCGTCCATCGAATCGCGCGGTCGACGGCGGTACGGCCCGAGGTGCGGCTCGCCGAAGCGCTGCAGGGAGTCGAGGGCGCGTACTCGCTGCTCGTCCTGATCGGCGATACGCTTCTCGCCGCGCGCGACCCGCGTGGCTGGCGCCCGCTGGTGATGGGCAGGCTTGGGGACGCCGTCGTTTTCGCTTCGGAAAGCTGCGCCCTCGACATCATCGGCGCGCAGGCGGAACGCGAGGTCGAGCCAGGAGAGATCATCGTCGTCGACGCCGACGGCGTCCGGACCGGCGGCCGCCTCGCGTTGGCCGAATCGCGGCGCTGCGTCTTCGAGTACGTCTACTTCGCCCGTCCCGACAGCCGCGTCTTCGGCGGGTCGGTGGACCGCGCGCGCCGCTCGCTTGGGCGCCGCCTCGCCGTCGAGCACCCCGCCCCCGAGGCGGAGCTGGTCTTCTCCGTTCCCGATTCATCCAACTCGGCCGCGCTCGGCTTTGCCGAGGAATCGGGACTCCCCTACGAGCTCGCGCTCATTCGCAATCACTATGTCGGCCGGACCTTCATCCAGCCGACGCAGGGTGCGCGCGATGCGAAGGTGCGGGTCAAGTACAACGCCGTGCGCGAGGTACTTCAGGGCAAGCGCGTCGTGATGGTCGACGATTCGATCGTGCGCGGAACGACGACGCGAGGCCTCGTCGCCATGGTCCGGGCGGCGGGCGCGACCGAGGTGCATCTCCGCGTGAGCTCGTCACCCGTCACGGGTCCGTGCTACTACGGCATCGACACGCCAACTCGCGAGGAGCTGATCGCCGCGAACCTCACCATCCCGCAGATCGCCGAGCATCTCGGCGTTGATTCACTCGGCTACCTGTCGCTCGACGGCATGTTGCAGTCGGTTCCGGACGGCCCGCACGGGTTTTGCCATGCCTGCTTCTCGGGGGACTACCCCACGGCGCCACCCACCGACCCCGACAAGCTCCGAGCAGGCTGCGGATGCTGAGCCTACACCCTCGTGACCCAGAACGTCTTCTTTTTCGGTAACGGCAAGGCTGACGGCACCAGGGACATGAAGGCGGTGCTGGGTGGCAAGGGAGCAAATCTCGCCGAGATGGTAAATCTCGGCGTTCCTGTTCCCCCTGGGTTCACGATCGCGTGCTCGGCCTGTGTCGAACATCTGAAGTCCGCCGCGGTCCCCGATGCACTGAGCGAGGAAGTCGCGCAGAACCTTGCCCGACTCGAGCAGACGACCGGCCGGCGCTTCGGCGATCCGGCGTCCCCGCTGCTCGTGTCGGTGCGTTCGGGTGCACCGGTGTCGATGCCGGGAATGATGGAAACGATCCTCAACCTGGGGCTGAACGACCGCACCGTTGTCGGCCTCGCGCAACAGAGCGGCAGCCCGCGCTTCGCCTACGACTCGTACCGCCGATTCATCCAGATGTATGCCGACGTGGTGCTGGGCGTTCCGATCAGCCAGTTCGAGCACCTGCTCAAGTCGAAGCGCCTGACCAGTGGTGTCGAGTCGGATGCCGAGCTCACCGAGGAGACGCTGCGCAATCTCGTCGAGGAATACAAGCAGCTCGTCCGCGCAGGCACCGGGCGTGATTTCCCGATGGATCCGCGCGAGCAGCTCTGGGGAGCGATCGAAGCGGTCTGGAAGTCGTGGACGCTGAAGAAGGCCGCCGATTACCGGCGAGCGAACCGCATCGACGAAACGTTAGGCACCGCCGTCAACATCGTCGCGATGGTGTTCGGGAACATGGGGGACGACTCGGGCACGGGGGTCGCGTTCACGCGCGACCCCTCGACCGGCGAGCACGTGTTCTATGGCGAGTTCCTCGTCAACGCGCAGGGCGAGGACGTCGTCGCCGGGATGCGGACCCCGCTCCGGATCGCGGAGATGGAGCACCGGCTGCCCGGTGCGTTCAGCGAATTGCTTGAAACCCAGAAGCGACTCGAGACGCATTACCGGGACATGCAGGACATCGAGTTCACCGTCGAGCGCGGCCGCCTCTATTTGCTGCAGACGCGGAGCGGCAAGCGCACCGCGATGGCGGCGGTGCGCGTTGCCGACGAGATGGTGAATGAGGGCCTCATCGACGAGAACGAATCGGTGCGCCGTGTCGAGCCCGAGCAGCTCGACCAGCTGCTGCACCCGGTCATCGATGGGACAGTGCGCGCTGCCGTGATCGTGACGGGGCTTCCCGCTTCCCCGGGCGCAGCCAGTGGGAAGGCGGTCTTCGATCCCGACGTCGCCGAGCAACGTGCCGCCGCCGGGGACAGCGTCATCCTCGTTCGCGAGGAGACGACGCCGGAGGACTTTCATGGCATCGTCGCGGCGCGCGCCGTCCTCACATCGCGCGGCGGGATGACGAGCCATGCCGCCGTCGTCGCCCGCGGAATGGGCAAGTGCGCGATCGTCGGCGCGAAGGAAATGCACGTCGACGTCGCCCTGCGCCACTTCACCGCTGGCGAAACGAGGATTTCCGAAGGCGACTGGATCACCCTCGATGGAGCGACGGGGCGCGTGTTCGCTGGTGCGCTGCCAACGATCCCGAGTGAGGTGATCCGCGTCGTGAACGGGCATACGCGCGAGCAGGATGCCCCGGTCTATCGCTCGTTCCAGCGTCTGATGAAGCGCGCGGACAAGGTACGCCGGCTGCGCGTGCGCGCGAACGCCGACACGCCCCACGATGCGCGCGTTGCCCGCGCCTTTGGCGCCGAAGGTATCGGTCTGTGTCGGACCGAGCACATGTTCTTCGAGGGCGAGCGAATCACGGCGATGCGCGAGATGATCGTGGCGCGTGACGAGATGGGGCGGCGCCGCGCGCTCGCGAAGCTGCTGCCGATGCAGCGGCAGGATTTTGAGGGAATCTTCGAGGCGATGAACGGGTTTCCGGTCACCATCCGCCTCCTCGATCCGCCGCTGCACGAGTTCCTGCCTCACGGCGGCGAGGAGAGCAAGATGCTCGCGCGGCAACTCGGGCTCACGCGCCCCGAGCTGTCGCGAATCGTCGATTCGCTGCGCGAGACGAATCCGATGCTCGGACATCGCGGCTGCCGGCTGGGGATCAGCTATCCCGAGATCACCGAGATGCAGGGCCGCGCAATCTTCGAAGCGGCGGTGCGTGCCTCACGGCGGGGGCTCGATGTGCGCCCCGAGTTGATGATCCCGCTCGTCGCGACGCGGAAGGAGTTCGAGCACCAGCGGGCGCTGCTGGTCGCTCAGGCGGAAGAGGTGCTTGGCGGGATGGGGGAACCAGTGGCCTACACGATAGGTACGATGATCGAGCTTCCGCGGGCCGCGCTGCTTTCCGGAGACATCGCGCAATCGGCGGAGTTCTTTTCATTCGGCACGAATGACCTCACCCAGACCACATTCGGGCTGAGCCGGGACGATGCGGGCCGATTCCTTCCCTCTTACGTCGAGAAGGGTATCTTCCCCGAGGATCCATTCCAGGTGCTGGACCAGGACGGAGTCGGGAGGCTGATACGCATGGCGGTCGACGAAGGAAGGAGCACCCGCCCCGGGCTCAAGGTCGGGATCTGCGGGGAGCACGGTGGCGATCCGCGGTCGGTGAAGTTCTGCCACCGGATCGGACTCGATTACGTCTCGTGCTCGCCGTACCGCGTACCGATTGCCAGGCTCGCGGCCGCGCATGCAGCACTCGAACAGGCATAAGATGGGGATCTCGGCTCCCCGAACCCCACATGGCGGACGCGCCTCCATCTCGCCCCATGGGGGCCGGAACGACCGCTCGCCTTCCCGCTCACTGCGCATCGCCCTCGTCACCGAATACTACTATCCGCACCTGGGCGGGATCTGCGAGCACGTGCACTACTTCGCCCGTGAGGCGCGGGCGCGTGGGCACCACGTCGACATTATCACCTCGGACATTCCGGGGACGGTGCGCCAACCGCACGTGATTCCGATCGGGCGCTCGCAATCGGTCTATGCCAACGGATCGCAGGCCCGCATCACGCTCGGCTCGTCGCTGCGCCGCAGGATGCGGCTCACCCTGAAGCGGGGGCGATACGACATCGTGCACGTCCATTCGCCGCTCAGTCCCGTCCTGCCCTTGCTGGCGATCGACGAGGCGGACTGCCCGGTGGTCGGGACGTTCCACACGTACTTCGACCGGTCGGTCGGCTACACTCTCGGCCGCCGCTATTTTCAGAACCGTCTCGACATGCTGTCCGCGGCGATCGCCGTCTCGCATTCCACGACCGTCGCGCTCGAGCGGTACTTCGACGCCGATTGGCGAATCATACCGAACGGCATTGACGCGAACTTCTTCAATCCCGACGCCCCCCGCCCCGCCGCGGTTCGAACAGACGTTCCGGTAATCCTCTTTCTCGGGCGCTTCGACCCGCGAAATGGATTGCGAATGCTGATGGAGACGTTCCGCAAGGTACGCGGACCTTTCCGTGAGGCACAGCTGGTCGTCGTCGGCGGCGGACCGCTCACGAACCACTATCGCAAGCTCGCCAAGAACGATCCGGACATAACGTTCGTCGGACCGGTGCTCGAGGGGCGGCCGGGCTATTACGCCAACAGCTCGATCTACGCCTGCCCGACCACCAAGGCCTCGTTCGGGATCACGCTGCTCGAGTCGATGGCCTGCGCAACGCCGATCGTCTGCTCGGACATTCTCGGATTTCGCGACGTGGTCAAGAACGAACGCGAGGCGCTGATGGTCCCGCGCGACGATCAGGGTGCGCTTGCCGACGGGTTGGTTCGCCTCCTCGACGACGAAACGCTCCGCCGCCGACTCGGGTCGACGGGCCGCGACATCGCACAGGCGTATGCATGGCCCCGCGTGACGGAGCAGGTGCTCGCCGTCTACGCCGATGTCCTCGACCTCGCCGCCGCGCCGGCGGCATGATCGCGGTAGCCGGCGCGCTCGGAGTCGCTGTTGCTGGAGTGCTCGCCCACGGCACGTATCATCGGAACAGCCCGGTCTTCGGCCCCGCGTTAGGCAGCCTGCCGGCGGCGCTGGCCGGCCAGCGCGCGGTTGCGCTGACCTTCGACGACGGCCCCAACGCCGAGGCGACTCCGCGAATCCTCGACGCGCTGCGCGACAGCGGAACGGTCGGAACATTCTTCCTCCTCGGGCGTCATGTCGCGCGCTGGCCGGCGCTCGCGCGCCGCGTCGTCGAGGAGGGCCACGTCGTCGGCAACCATGGCTGGCATCACCGAAAGCTGCACACTCAGCGGCCGGCAAGCGTTCGTCGCGACCTCGAGATGGGAACCGCGGCGATTGCCGACGCAACCGGCGTTCGGCCCGCGGTATTTCGCGCGCCTCACGGCTTCCGTTCCCCCTGGGTCACCTCGATCGCGCGGTCACTCGGCCAGCGGACGATTGGCTGGTCGCTCGGCGTGTGGGATACGGACCGGCCGGGCGTCGACGCGATCGTCGAGCGCACCGTGAGCGGTACGCGACCCGGGTCGATCCTCCTTCTCCATGACGGCGACGGCTACGATGCGTCAGGCGACCGGAGCCAGACCGCGGCAGCCGTCCCGCGAGTGATCGCGATGCTCCGCGCCGCCGGTTACCAGTTCGTTGGAGTTCCCGCCGCGTGACGAGCCCGGTCATCACGAACGACGACGTCGCGCTCGCGCTCGAACCGCCGAAGCCGAAGACGCCGCTCTTCCGCGCGCTGCGACTCCTGCTCGTCGTCGGCGTTGTCGTCCTGCTCGTCATGTTTGCGCGAACGGTGAACTGGCATGAGGCGTGGCATTCGATCCGGAATGCGGATCGGCGCTGGCTGCTCGCGGCGACACTGGCAAACCTGGTCTCGATCGCCGTGAAGGGCGTGCGGTGGTGGATCTTCCTCCGCCCGGTCGGCGTCAATCGGTTCTGGCTCGCGCAGCGCGCGACGCTCGCCGGCGCGGGGCTCAACAACGTGCTCGTCGCGAACGGCGGGGAGGCAGCGCGCGTCGTGTTCGTCGCGCGCGCGAGCAATGCGCCAGCCGGAACGATCCTCGCGACTCTTGCGATCGAGCGGGTATTCGACCTCGTCGGGTATGTCCTGTTCCTCGCGGTCGCCGCTCTCGCGCTGCCGTTGCCCGAGGCGCTCGAACGCTGGCGCTGGCCCGCGGCGGCGACACTCATCGTCGCACTGGGACTGCTCTACTGGATGGTTCTTCGCGCTCGCGTCAGGCGGGCGAGCGGTGTGCTCGCGGTGTTCGACGCGATCCCACCGGTGGACGCGGGTCTGCTCGCGCGGAGCGGCGTCCGGCTGCGGAACGCGCGCGGTCAGTTTCTCAACGCGATGGCCCAGATTGCCGGGTTCAGGCGTTTCAGCGCCGCGCTGCTGCTCTCGATTCTCGCGTGGGGGTTGCAGCTGGCAACGTTTGCATGGACCGCGACGGCGGCTGGTCTCCACCTGCCGCTCGCTGGGGACGTCGCGACGCTGCTCGCGGTCAACCTTGGCTTCCTCTTCCGGGCCACCCCTGGGAATGTCGGGTTTTTCCAACTCGCCTACGCGCTTGCCGCTGTCCACTTTGGCACGACGCGCGACCACGCCATCGCCGTCGCGCTGCTCATCCAGACGCTCCAGATCATCCCGGTCACGCTGCTCGGCGTGGCGATCGCGCCCCAGTTCCTCGTCAGGCGCAAGAAGCCGGAAATCCTCGGACGTTAGGCAGGCACCCGCGTTACCACCCGCCTTCCATCGCCACCACATTGTGGGCGAGCTTTTCCCCGACGTAGCAGTGCATTCCGCAGCGGATCAGCCCAGCATCACGAAGGGCGTGCGAGTAATAGCGCGGCGCGCGCAAGTCGATTGATGCGAGGTCGCCGACCAGTTCGTCCTGCGACGTATAGATCTCGAGGTAGGCCAGCCCCCGCAGCCGCTTCACGATCTGCGCGAGCCCTCGGTGAAGCTCGGGCGTCGTCAGGTAGTTCATGACGTCGGCGCAGACGATCAGATCGAAGTCCTTCCCGACTCGCGCTTCGTCGAGCCGGTCGAAGTGCCCCAGCTTCAGCTGCCGCGCCTTGCCATAACGCTCGACCGCGTAGGTGCTCGGTTCAATGCCGACATAGCGGATGTCCCGCCGCATTCGCCGCAGAATCGGAAACCATGCGCCCTCCCCCGCACCGATGTCGAGGACGGTGCGTATCTCCCGCCCCAGCATGAACTCCGCCGCGGCCACGGCGAGGCGCACCTTCCTCGCGACGTCCTCCGGCGAGTGCACCCGCGTCCGCTGCTTCCGGTAAAACCGCTCGAAGTAGTCGCGGTCGTAACGCTTGTCGCCCTTTCTTGTCGTCGGCATGCGGGAAAATACGCTGCGGTGCGCGGCAAACTACTTGTCAGACTCCGGCTCGAGATCGAGCGACGCGGAGTTGATGCAGTACCGCAGGCCGGTCGGGTTCGGCCCGTCGTTGAAGACGTGACCGAGGTGCCCCTCGCAGTTCGCGCAGACAACTTCTGTGCGCTTCATGAAGAAGCTGCCGTCGGTGTGCTCCGCGACCTTCGCGGCATCGACCGGCGCAGTGAAGCTCGGCCAGCCACAGTCGGAGTCGAACTTCGCGTCGGAGCTGAAGAGCGGCTCGCCACAGCCGGCACAGCGGTAGGTGCCGGCCTCCTTCGTTGCCCAGTACTCGCCGGTGAATGCGCGCTCAGTGCCCTTCTCGCGAAGAATTCGGTACTGCTCGGGTGTCAGCGTCGCCTTCCAATCCCGCTCCGCTGGCGCCCCTTTTCCGCTCGTTGCATCGCTCATCGTCGTCTCCCCCGTCGTGGTTCTTATCAGAAAGCACGACGGCGGCTCCGAAGTTCACGGAGCCGCCGTCTTTTCTGAAGGTGCTTTTGGCAGTGGACCCGCGGGGTACTGCCCCCCGGTCCGAGCAAGGATCTACCGACGCGTCTACGTGTGTATCTCATCGATTGAGGTCTCCAGACGCTGGCCGATGAGCCGCCCACGTCTGAACAAGTTCTCAAAAAGTCTCACTCGCCGGCGGAGAACGCGCCCTTGAGCCAGCCCAGATTTTCGATACTCACGTGCCGCCCCGGGCGGGCTGCCTCGTGAGCACTGCCGGCATAACTAAAAGTTATGCGGCGAGCGCCAGGTTATCGTTGGCGATTGAAATTTACCCGAGAGTTTTACCAGGGCTCAGGAAGCCTGGACACGCGACGCCGATGCCACCATACCCGTCGAATCTATGTCGGGCCCGTTGGTCGTTCGGTTCCATTGAATATAACTCACCGGGGGGTGTTATTCAACCGATTCCGGCGGCGCGTTTTTGTGATCTTGGACCCCCAGACGCGAAGCATCAACCCGCGGAGATTCCCGCCGTCCGGACCTGGTCTCGCCCCCCATTCTTCGCCGCGTAGAGCGCCTTGTCGGCTGCCGGAAAAAGCGCATCGCGAAGGGCGGTGCTCTCCGGATAGCCGGCAACGCCGAAGCTCGCCGTGACCTTGATGCTCCGGTCCCCGTGCTGGATCGGCTTCGAGCCGATCGCCTTCCTCACCCGCTCGGCGACCTCGAGCGCGCGCTCGACGCTCGTCTCCGGCAACAGGATCGCAATCTCCTCACCGCCGTACCGCGCACAGACGTCCTCGGCACGCAGGCAGTCGAGGAACACTCGCGCCACCGCCCGGAGCACGGCGTCGCCAGCCTCGTGGCCGTAGGTGTCGTTCACGCGCTTGAAGTGGTCGACGTCGGCCACGATCAGTGAGGCCGGCGATCCGTGGGCAAGCGAATCCGCGACGATTCTCGCCAGCTGTTCATCGAAGTGCCGCCGGTTATACAACCCGGTCAGGCCATCGGTACGCGCACGGCGCCACTCTTCCTCGATTTCCCATGCGGTCTCGAGAGAACGGGCCGCGATCACGCCGAGCAGGCTGACGTTTTCAACCTCGCGGCGCGTCAGCGTGTCGGGGGTGTCGCTTTCGATGACGATGGCGCCGATCACCCCGATGTCGGCGCGCGCGAGCGGAAGTACAGCCAGCCCGCCGATCTCGCGCTTGATCTCACCGTGCCCGTAGATCGTCGCGCCGCGGAGCAGCCGCGCGTCCTCCTTGTGCAGGAGCTTTCGCATCGAGCACTGCTCGGCGACCAGCGAATCGCCGTCGATCGCGAGACCAGGGGTCAGGCCGTGACCGCGCGACACGGCCATCACCGTGCCTGTTTCGTGTTCCGCATCCCACCGGACGAGCGCCGAGCGCTGGGCGGACGTGACTTCGATTGCCGTCTGGCAGATGGCGGCGCCTAACGCGTCGGTTGTCTTCGCGGCCTGCAGGCGCTCGGCCGCCTTGATCAGCGCCGGCGTCGACAGCAAGTGCCGGCTCGCCTCACGGCGCAGGTCGAGGAGGTCGAGCAGGACGGCCGCGTGCGTGGCGTGGCGCATCGCCCAGCGCTTCGCCCCGTCCGGCGTGTGCGTCAGCCCTGCCCGGGCAGAGATGCTCAACGCGCCATGGACTCGCCCGCCCTCGCGCACCGGCGCGACGACGAACGAGCTGACTTCCCCGTCCGCGACGCACTGCACCTGTCCCGTTTCGGCCGCCCAACGCACGAGTGGTGCCCACGCGTCACGATCGAAGTAGCGGGGCGAGCTCGCCCCTTCGGTCGACCACGATGCCGCCCGCTGCGTCTGGCGCGCTTCGTTGAAGCGCCAGAAGACCACCTCGTCGGCGCCCATCGTGTCCCGCACGTCACGCAGGTAGCGGTCGAGCGCGTCGATGTGGCGCAAGCCTTCGGCCGTCTGGAACTGTGCCTGACGCTCGCTCCTGAGGTCGCCCGGGCTGGCGATGGCATCGTTGCCTAACGGCGTCATCCGGCGGTCGGCGAGGTAGCCCTCCACCCGCGCGAGCCGCTGCCGCGCCTTCGCTTCATCGGCGACCGCCCGGCGGGCATGGGCGATCGGGATCAACCCGATCGAGAACAGCCCGACCGCGACCGACACGAGCCACGCCGGATCGATGTGCCGATGCAGCATCGGCTCGGCGGCGATGAGAGCCGCCAGCCAGAGTGCGGCCGCGGTGGCGCCGTTTCCAAGCGACCCTCGCCACGCGAAACCGAGCGCGATGAATCCGGGGACGAGCACAGCCGGTGATCGGAGCCCGCCGGTCATCTCGATCAGGAAGAACAGCCCCGCCGACGCGCCCACCAGCCATGACACCAGCGACCTGCGCACCGGCGACGGTACTCGATCCGCGTACGCCGCCCAACCGACACCAAGCGCGATCAGGTTCGTGCTGGCGGCGACGAGCCCGAGCCATCCCGGGGGGTTCGACGCGGACTTTCGAAAGAGTGCGAGCGCGCCCAGCGCCACGGCCCACGCGATCGCGGCGGGCAGGGCTCGCATCAACATCTCCCGGCCGCCGGACGGCGGTTCGGCTCCGGCGATGCGAAGCATCGCCGTATCCAACGACGGCCGATGGACCGGCGCCGCGTTAGGCGTGGGTGATCCGCGATGCGGCGACCGCGGCCCCGAATCCGTTGTCGATGTTCACCACCGTCAGTCCTGCCGCGCAGCTCGAAAGCATCGCCAGCAATGCCGCGACGCCGCCGAAGCTTGCTCCGTAGCCGACGCTCGTCGGCACGGCGATCACTGGCGCGCGCACCAAGCCCGCGACCACGCTCGGCAGCGCGCCGTCCATCCCCGCGACGACGATCACGACGCGCGCCGAGTGCAGCGCATCGGCCCGCGAGAGCAGCCGGTGGATCCCGGCGACGCCAACGTCGGTCAGGCGTTTCACGGTGTTGCCCATCGCGCCGGCGCACACCGCGGCTTCTTCGGCGACCGGCAGATCGCTCGTCCCGGCGGTGACGATCAATACGTCGCCGATGCCGCGCGGGGCCGGGTGCTCTGGCGCGAGCCAGACGGTGCGGCCGAGTGCGTTCAGCGCCGCGGCTGGAAAGCGGTCGCGAAGCGCATCACGGACTTCCGGCTCCGCCCGCGTCGCGAGGAAACCGTCACCGCGCTCGGCAATCCGCTCTGCGATCGCCCCGATCTGGTCGACGGTCTTGCCTGGGCAGTAGATCACCTCCGGGAAGCCCTGCCGGAGCGCGCGATTGTGATCGATCGTCGCGAAGTCGAGCTCCTCGACCGGTGCGTGCGATAGTCGCTCGAGCGCATCCGCGACCGGCAGCGTGCCGTCCGCGACCTTGCCCAGCAGGTCGCGCACGCGCTCGCGAATCACGCCTCGGCGACCTCGAGCTCCGAGACGTCGCTGGGAATCGCCGCGCCGTCGAGATAGCGCTCGCGATTCGCGAGGTAATCCTCGAAGATTCCCTCGACCTCGCCTAACGACGTCACGGCGTGGAGCCGCTTGCGCAGCTCGGCCGAGCCGGGGAGTCCCTTCGCGTACCAGCCGAGGTGCTTGCGGAATTCGATCGCCGCACCGCGGGCGTCGATCTCGTACGCGGCGGCGAGGCGCGCGTGCGTGAGCGCGACGGCGAACCGTTCTTCAATCGTTGGATCGGGCGGCACGGGCCTGTCTTCGAGCATCGCACGTGTTTGCGCGAAGATCCAGGGCTGTCCGTACGACCCGCGCGCGATCATGACGCCCGTGCACCCCGTCTCCCGATGCATGCGCATCGCGTCTGCGGGCGTCTTGATGTCCCCGTTGCCAAGCACCGGGATGTCGAGCGCGTTGACCACCGCAGCGATCTCGTCCCAACGCGCATTCCCGCTGTACATCTGCGAGCGGGTGCGCGGATGGAGCGTGAGGACGCGGGCGCCCGCGTCCTGGCAGCGCAGCGCGATCGTGACGGGATCGCGCATCTCTTCGCTCCAGCCGCTCCGGATCTTCACCGTGACGGGGAGGTGCGTCGAGCGCGCGACCGAACGGATGACATCCTGCACGAGTCCGAGGTCCTTGAGGCATCCGGAGCCGCCGTTGCGGCGGACAATCTTCTTGACCGGGCAGCCAAAGTTGATGTCGATGAACTCGGGCTGAAAGACGTCGGTGACGAACGCCGCCGCCTCGCCCATTGCCTCTGCATCGGCACCGAAGATCTGCACGCCGATCGGGCGCTCGGCGGGCTCGAATCGCAGCTTCGCGATCGTCGCTTCGATCTCGCGCCGAATGCCTTCCGCCGACAGGAATTCGGTAACCACGACATCTGCGCCATGCGCCCGGCAGAGCTGCCGGAACGGTGACTCTGAGACCCCGGCCATCGGCGCCAGGTAGAGCGGCACCTCGGGCGCGAGCGGGAATGGAAACGCGCGGCGCATGAGTGAAAGCTATGCGGTGGCGGAAATGCGTGCAACCTAAGGGTTTGACACCCCTCCTACCCGCCGATATGATTCGTGGATCGTGTGACGCCCGCCACGCTGCCGGACGACCTCAAACGAAGAATCGATAGATGGAATTGCGCGAGTTTTTTTCGGAAGATGCCATCAAGCT
>JANMAM010000011.1:0-9086 GCA_031359795.1 Gemmatimonadaceae bacterium | reverse complement strand
GGCGCACCAGGCACTCGACCGGCACGGTGCTTTGATGGGGGCTCGTTGCGATTATTCATGTGTGGTCCGGCTAACGCCTAGAGCTAAGCTGCAGGCGGCGCCGGCAGCACACCCAAAGACTACCACGCGATCGCGACGGGCGCCACGAGCGGTCGCGGACGGCACCTGTCAGCTTCAGCGAACGTTAGGCCGCCGGCACGGACGCCCTCTCCGCGGCGCATGGAGTCGCCCCCGCCTCGCCCCAGTGCGCGAGCTCCGGCGCCTCGGCCTTTGGGTAGGCGCGTGGCGCATTCCCCAACGACTCCTCAGTGATGCCCGTGCCATCCCCACCACACGCTGCCTTGGCGCGCGAGCGGGGGGCGCGGCCCGTTGGCTACGCTGCAGCCAGTTCCACCCCCGGTGCGACACGCTCTCCTTTCCGGGGAGCCCCACCCCATTCATTCAGTTGTTGCTCTAGGCGGCCTAACGCCAATTGGACAGAACAATCTAACGTGAATTGGTACAACAACGCGCCTCCTAACGCTCGGCGATTTTAGGTGATTGCGCGCTCGTATCTCAATAGTCGATGAGACTGTTCATATGTATCGGGCCTACGGTCGGCCCGGGATTAGGCTGCGAAGGTGCGGGCGGTCGAGCCGAGAACTGCGCGTGCGACGTTGATGGACGGGTGGTCAGCGCGGTGGGCCTGAGCTGGGAGGGGGGGCGCCGGTTGGGGGGGGACGCCGGGGAGCGTTCGGAGTCGGGACTGGGGGCCGGGAAGGACGTTGGCCGCCGAACTGGTCGATGTTCGAACGCGATGACGAACTGCGCCGCGCTGGTGGCATGCGATCCATCGGGCTCTGGACTCCTAGCCCGCCGCGATTCAGAACGTGGGTGTAGATCATCGTCGTGCGGACATCGGCATGGCCAAGAAGCTCCTGGACGGTCCGGATATCGTAGCCAGCTTCGAGCAGGTGGGTCGCGAAGGAGTGACGGAAGGTGTGGCAGGTGACTCGCTTTGTGATGCTCACCGCGCGAGCGGCGTCGTGGACGGCGCGCTGAACCGCGCTTTCGTGAAGGTGGTGGCGATGCTCGTGGCCGGTGAGAGTGTCGCGGTATGCGCGCGCCGCGGGGAAGACGAGCTGCCAGCGCCATTCCAGTGGCGCGGTTGGATACTTCCGGATGAATGCAGGAGGCAGCACAGTCCGACCATTGCCACGCGCGAGATCGCGCTCGTGAAGTCGCTGCACCCCGGCGAGGTGATCGCGAAGAGGCTCAACGAGCAGGCCAGGCAGAACGGTCACGCGATCCTTCCCCCCTTTTCCGGCGCGGATCAGCAGCTCGCCGCGATCGAAGTCGAGATCCTTGATGCGCAGATGCAGCGCCTCGAGCAAGCGGAGTCCGGATCCGTAGAGGAGTCCGCCGACAAGGTTGTAGGGGTCGGCCAATGCGGCCAGCAGCCGGTGGACCTCGTCGGCGGCCAGGACTTCGGGAAGGTGACGGCGCGTCCTGGCGGTCGCGACGCCGTCAACGGTCCCCATCGGCGCGCGGAGGACGTCGCGATAGAGGAACGTGATCGCGGCTCGCGCCTGATTCTGGGTCGCCGCGCTCACCTGCGCGTCGATCGCGAGCGCTGAGAGGAATTGGCGGATGTCGTCGATCGCGAGGTCCGACATTGCGCGCCCCCGATGAAAGTCGAGGTAACGCGTGATCCAACCGAGGTACGCCTCTTCAGTCCGTGGGCTGTAGTGACGCGTCCGGATCTCCACCCGTACGCGTTCGATGATCGTCGCGGGAGTAGTGGCAGGTTCCATTGTCTTCAGTCAATGGTCTTCCAACCGATGAGCGGCATCAATCGGGTGCGGAACGAAGCGATATCGGCTAGGCCGATTCGCCGATCGCGCGATCAACAGGTGCCCTGCAGCGCCCCACTCAGTCCCGGTACGGCGACCGGTCGTCCTTGTGCTCCCCCTTCCGCAGCGGCGCGCCCGGTCGGCCGCCCGGCGCCGGCGCAACCGGTCCGTTCGCCGGCGGAAGGCCGGCATCACCGCCCGTGGGCCCAGCGTTAGGCTCGGCCGCCGGCAGTGGACTCCCGCGCCGCGAGCCTAAACCACCGCGGCTGCCCGCACGCCCGCGGGGTGGGAGTGTCGCCGGGCGCTCGCGCCCCGCTGGCTCGGGCGTCGCGTTCGGCGTCGCGTTCAGCGTCGCGGCCGGAGCGGCCGCACTCGCCGCGTCCGCGGAATCGTCAGGCGCGGCGGCCGCTCGCGAGTCAGGCGCAGATTGGTCCGAACTGCCGCCGTTCGTTGTCGTCAGCGCCGTCGCATCGTCCGGCGCCGACCCCGCATCCCCGTCGAGCGCCAGCGTCGCCTGGCCGCTTGCCTCGGCGTCACCGCCGCCAACACCACCGTTCCGCCCTCGCCCACCGCGCGGCCTGCGCCCGCTCGGCGATGACTTTCCGGCGCCGGGCGGAGCCTGCGCGATCGAGTTCACGGCGCGGACAGCGGCCTCGCCGAATTCCTCGATCTGCCAGCGGCGCAGCTCGGGGATCTCGACGAGATCTTCGATCGATTGCGGCATCCGGCGCGCGATTGCCTCGAGACGCTCGCGTGAGCCGAGCACGCCCGGGTCGAGATCGAGTCGCTTCGCTGCGTCGTCGCGAACGGTGCGGAGTGCGTTGACACGCGCGTCGAAGTCGGGGTCCTTGTCCCAGCGCGGCGCGCGCGGGAACTGGGGAAGATCGGCATCGGGGACGGCGACGCCGCGCTCGACTGCCTCGAGAATCTCCGCTGCGTGACGCTCGCCGATACCGCGCGGCATGCCCTTGATCGACATCAATGTCTTCGCGTCGGTGGGGCGCTGGCGGGAGATGTCCATCAGCGTCTCGTTGCCGACGACGCGGAAGGTCGAGCGGTCGAGCTGCCGGGCCAGCGCGTCGCGCCATTGGACCAGCTCGCGGAAGAGCGCGAGCTCGCGGCGGTCGAGGTCGCGGGCGCCCTTGATGCGCATGTAGCCTAACGCTGGATCCTCGGGCTCCCAGCGGGTCTTCTCGAGGCGCGCGAACTCCTCCTTCGCCCAGCCGAGGCGACCCTTCCTTTCCAGCTCGGCGTAGAGGAGGTCGCGCAGGTCGTGCAGGTACATCGTGTCCTGCGACGCATAGGCGAGCATGTCCGCGGTGAGCGGACGCATCGACCAGTCGGCGCGCTGATGCTTCTTGTCGAGTGTCACGCCGAAATACTTATCGAGCAGCGCGGCGAGGCCGAACGCCTTGAAGCCAAGGAGTTGTGCGGCAAGCCGCGTGTCGAATATGTTGCGCGTCTTCCAGCCGTAGTCCTGGCCGAGCAGGCGAAGGTCGTAGTCGGCGTCGTGGAAGATGACTTCCACCGACGGATCTTCGACGAGCTTTCCCAGTGCGTCGAGCGTTCCCGTCGGCAGCGGGTCGATCACTGCGCTATGCTCCCGGGTCGAGAGCTGCAGCAGGTAGACACGATCGACGAAGCGATGGAAGCTCGCGCCCTCGGTGTCGAGCGCGAGCTGCGTGGTATTTGCGATTGTCCGCGTGAACTTCTCGACGTCGTCGATCGTGTCGAGATAGAGCGGTGTATGCGGGGTGCTGTCTCGGGGCACTCCTTCCTCGATGTCTTTGTCGCCCGTAATGTAGCGCGGTACCCTCTTTGCTCCCACCGTCCTCATGACTGACCCAACGATGCACCCGGGCGGAACGCCCGAGCAACCAGGCAGTTCATCGGCGTCCGCACCGCCGCCCGTACACAAGGAGCGGCGCAGTCGCGCGGTCGGATGGCGCAGCAAGGACGTGCTCCGCGCAGCGGCGCTGGTCGTCGGATTCTACCTCGTCCTCAAGCTGCTCTGGGTCGGGCACGAGCTGTTCCTCGTCGTCTTCCTCGGCACACTGTTCGGGCTCGCCGTCGCGTCAGCGGTCGACCGGCTCGAGCGATTCCGGATCCCGCGCGGCATCGGCGCCGCGATCGTCGTGGTTGGATTCCTCGGGCTGCTCTTCGGCTTCGGCGCGTGGATGGCGCCGACACTCAAGCAGCAGTCGCGCGAGCTCCGCGCGAAGCTCCCCGAAGCGGTGGACAAGGCCGAGTCGTGGATCAACTCCCATCAGGGCGGGTTGATCGGGATGATGCTCGGCCGTGACAACGCCGACTCGACCGGCAACCCGAACACGTCCGACTCGGCGACTGCCACGGCATCCGCGGCGGATTCGGCAACTTCACGGCAGCAGGATAGCGCCAAACAGGCGACACAAACGCTCGGGACAGCCGGTTCTGCGGATTCTTCGGCCAAGGGCACCGACACGGTCGTCGTCAAGAAAACGGGGCCCGCAGCCACCCTCAAGGCAAAGCTCAGCGATCGGATGAGCGGCGCCACTCGCTTCCTCTTCCCCTTCCTCTCGTCGACACTCACCGCGTTCGGAGGGATCCTTCTCATCATCTTCCTCTCGATCTACATCGGCGCCGAGCCGGCGATGTATCGGAGAGGATTGATGCACCTCTTTCCCCGCCGAGCGCGGAAACGGGCCGACGAGGTGCTGGCCGCGGTCGCGGTCGCGCTGCGGAAGTGGCTCGTGACCCAGTTGATCGCGATGGCGGTGATCGGCGCGGTGACCACGATCGCACTGCTCGTCTTCCGCGTGAAGGCGGCATTTGCGCTCGGACTGCTCGCCGGACTGTTCGAGTTCATCCCGACGGTCGGCCCGATCCTGAGCGCGATCCCGGCGGTCGCGATGGGGTTCCTCGACTCGCCCCAGAAGGCGCTGCTCATCCTCGGGGTCTACGTCGTCATCCAGTTCATCGAGAACCACCTCCTCATCCCGCTCCTGATGCGGGGTGGCGTGGACCTCCCGCCCGCGCTCACGGTCGTCACCCAGGCGCTGATGGCGCTGGTGTTCGGCTTCATCGGGCTGATGGTCGCGGTCCCGCTGCTGGCCGCGGTGATGGTGCCGATCAAGATGCTCTACGTGCAGGACGTCGTCGGCGACCAGATCGACGTGACCGACGACGATGAGGACGAGGACGACGACTAACGCTCACCGCGCGCAGCGTCGGGGGCGCCGGTGAACGACGGCGGGGGGCACGATCCCTTCACGCTGCCCCTGCTCCTTCGCTATCCGTCGCTCGCCTGGGTGCCGCGCGTCCGCCTCGGCGCATTCCCGACCGCGGTCGAGCGGCTGCCCTCCGCCCACGGGGAGCTCTGGATCAAGCGGGACGACCGCTCCGGCACGCCGTTAGGCGGGAACAAGGTGCGGTCGCTCGAGTTCCTGCTCGCCGGACTCGGGCCCGGCGACCAGATCGTCACCACTGGCGCGCGCGGCTCGACCCACGCACTCGCCACCGCGGTCTACGGGCGCGCTCTCGGCGCACGGGTCACCGTCGTCCGCTGGCCGCAGGTGATGAACCCCGAGGCATACCAGGTCGCCGCCGCGATTCGCGGCATCGCCGCCGAAACGCGCGACGCCCGCTCAACGCTCGGCGCCATCGGGCTCGCGGCGCTGATCCGCCTCCGCCGCGGGGCCCGCTGGATCCCGCCGGGCGGGACGTCGGCTCGCGGAGCGTTAGGCCACGTCAACGCCGCACTCGAGCTGGCGGAGCAGGTGTCGTCGGGGCGAATGCCTGCGCCGGCACGGATCGTCGTGCCGTTAGGCAGCGGCGGGACCGCCGCCGGCCTCGCACTCGGGCTCGCGATCGCCGGGATGGACACGATCGTCTGCTGCGCGGTCGTCGCCCCGCGCATCGTCGCCAACAGGCGACGCGTGCTCTCGATCGCCAGTCGGGCCGCGCGGTTCATCGAGCTCGGCACCGGCATGAAGCTGCCCCGCCCCGACCCGTCGCGCATCGTCGTCGATCGCGCGCAATATGGTGGCGCCTACGGGAGGGCGACGACCGCCGGCTCCGATGCGGCGCGATGGCTGCTCGACGCGGCGGGGATCGCGACCGACGCGACCTACAGCGCGAAGGCATTCGCATCCGCGATGGCGCACGCGGCCGGCGAGCGCAGCACCGGCCCGACACTATTCTGGTTGACCTACGACGCGCGCGCAGGCGTGGCCGCGCTGGAGCGAGTATGACCGCACCTGCGAGAGATGCGAACGACGCCCCGCGTTTCATTGCCCACGAGGAACGCGGCGAGGGGTTGCCGGTGGTGCTGCTGCATCCCTTCCCCTTCGACCGGTCGTACTGGTCGCAGCAGCTCGGCGCATTCGTCGATCACTGCCGCTGCATTGCCCCCGATCGGCGCGGCTTCGGCGAATCGCCGGGGGGTCCGCCGCATACGATCGACAGTCACGCCGACGACGTCGCCGGATTGCTCGACCGGCTCTCGATCAGGAGCGCGGTGATCGGAGGCATCTCGATGGGAGGCTACGTCGCGCTCGCGATGTGGCGCCGTCACCCGGAGCGCGTGCGCGGCCTGATGCTGTTCGACACCCGCGCTGGCGCAGAGACCGAGCAGGGACGCCTCAAGCGCGCCGAACAGATCGAATTCGTCCAGGCCCGAGGAATCGTTGCGCTTGCCGACAGTCTTGGGCCTACCCTCCTCGGCGCGACGACCCGCGAGCGCCATCCGGAAACGATCGAACGCGTGCGCTCGATGATCTCGCGCGCGACCGTGCACGGCGTCGTCGACGCGGTCAATGCGATGATGGATCGCCCCGACTCGATACCGGCGCTCGCGACGATCAACGTGCCGACACTGATCGTCTGCGGCGCGGAGGATGTTGCCACGCCTCCCGATGAATCGCGGCTGATGCACGACCGGATCCCACGGAGCACGCTCGAGATCATCGAAGGCGCTGGGCATCTGAGCAGTCTCGAGCGCCCGGCCGCGGTGAATCACGTCATGCGCGAGTTCCTCGCCGAGCTGATTTACGCGTGAGGCGAAAGCGGTTAGCGTTCAGTCGCGCGCCGCTGCACACGCGGCTGCCGAGAAAGTCCAATCGCCTCATTCCAACTCTCAAGTGACCGCTACTCCTCCCGTCTCGGCCAGTGAGCAATCCCCCGCAGCTCGCTGGGGCGCTGTGCTGTTCCGCAATCGCGGCTGGCTGCCGGCGCTCTTCCTCGTCGTGCCGCTGCTCGCGCCGGGGCATCTCTCGGCGAGACGCTGGATCATCGGCGGCATCATCATCGCGATCGGAGAAGCGATTCGCCTCGCCGGCGTCGCCGCCGCGGGCACCGTGACACGCCGCCGCTCGCGCAATGTGCAGCGCCTCGTGACCTACGGAATCTTTTCCTGGGTGAGGAACCCGCTCTACGTCGGCAATTTCCTCGTCTGGATGGGCTTCGCCGTGATTTCCGGCGTCCTCTGGTTCCTTCCCGTCGCCGCGGTGATCTTCGCGATCGAATACACGTTGATCGTCCGCTACGAAGAAGGCGTCCTCGAGACGATCTTCGGCGAGGAATACCTGGCCTACAAACAGCGCACCCCCCGCTGGCTCCCCCGCCCGCCCAAGGTCACCGACAGCGGCGAACACCACTGGGCCGAAGCCTGGCGCAGCGAAGTGAGCACGCTGCTGCAGTACGCGGTGCTCGTTGCGCTGTTCCTGGTGAAGGGGCGCTACGTTTACCGCTGAACGCCCGGGACGGCGTCAGGGGCCAGGGACCGGGGGCCAGCAACCGCCTTGAGGGCGCAGCACATTCTCGCCGTTTGCTATCCCCGGAGTGCCTAACGCCTGGCCCCTGGGCCCTGGTCCCGCTGAGCCAGCAGATACCCGACCAGCTCCTCGAACGAGCCGGCAACGAACTCGGCGCTGCTCGGCCCGCCGGCGCTGACGAAGTCCACGCGGACGGCGCGGAGGCCGGCGGCGAGGGCGCCGCGGACGTCGGTGCGTTCGTTGTCGCCGATGTGAAGCGTATCGGCGGGCGCGCTGCCTAACGCGCGGAGGGCGGCGGCGAAAGGCTCGGGGCGGGGCTTGGCGTGGCCGATATCCATCGAATAGACCGTCGCCTTGAAGAGTGCGAGGAGCTGGTCCTGGGCGAGGAGACGGTCCTGGGCTTTCCCGGAGGCGAAGCCGGTGTCGGACACGATGCCGAGTGTGTAGACGGAGGCGAGTCGGGTGAGCCCGTCGCCGGCGCCGGGGATGAGCGGAGCGGGGTGCGAGAGGAGTGCGTCATCCACGGCGCGCTCGGCGGCGGCGACATGGGCGCAGTCGGCGGGACGATCGACGTTTACGCGGGCGAGCAGCCAGCGGATCCGCTCCTGCGTCGTGTAGCCCCGCTGCTCATCACGCCACCAGCGTTCGAATTCGACGCCAGCCGCGCGATAGAGTGCGGCGAACTCCTCGTCAGGGACGGCGCGGTCGAAGGTCGCGAACAGGTTCCGGATCGCCGCCTTGCGCAGCGCGCCGCGCTCGGGGGCGGGCGCACCGGTATAGATCGTGTCCCAGTAGTCGAAGGTGACGGCGCGGAGCGCCATCGGCCGCCGGGCTGACCCTGCCTAACGTGCTAGCGCTGTGGCCGGCCGGGCGGGTTCGGGCTGGTGAAGACGTCGCGGTTCAGCTGTATGAACGAGCGCATCTGCGCGGGGACGTCTTCCTCGGGAAAGATCGCGGTCACCGGGCACTCGGGCTCGCAGGCGCCGCAGTCGATGCACTCGTCCGGATTGATGTACAGCTGCTCCGGACCTTCGTAGATGCAGTCGACCGGGCAGACGTCGACGCATGCTCGGTCCTTCGTATTTGCGCAGGCTTCGGTGATGACGTAGGGCATGGCTCGCGGGGTAGGGACAGACGGTGGAATTTATGCTGGTGGGGCGCCGTTGGCTATTGGGCCCGCACCGCGGACCCGAATGGGGAGTCAACAGCGGTTGCCTGGCCCCCGGCCCCTGGCCCCTGTCGCCCCAGCGTTAGGCACCGACCCTACTTCCACGGCGGCATATCCCCCTTCTTCTGCACCAGGTCAGGGTTGTGCCGGTACACCGTGACCGTCCGCCCGATGACCTGGACGACGTCCGAGTCCGTCGCGTCGGCGAGCTGGCGGGCCGCGTCCTTTGGTTCGATCGCGGCATTCTTCGTCATCGCGACCTTGACCAGCTCGTGGGTGCGGAGGGCGTCGTCGAGCGTCGCGATCACCGCGGCGGTAAGCCCTTCCTTGCCG
>JANMAM010000186.1:0-28288 GCA_031359795.1 Gemmatimonadaceae bacterium | reverse complement strand
CCGCGCGCCTGCGCTGCGCAGAGCTGCAACACTACCGCGAGCTCACGCTGGCGCGCGGCCGGGTCGTCGGTGATCTCCGCCAGCGCCGCGACACGATCTCCGTTAGGCAGGAGGCGATTGCGATCCGGGCTGCGTTCAGCGCTATCCCGGCCGTGGCGATCGAGTCGCCCTCGGATCACGCGCATCGTCACCGCGCCTTTGCACCAAGTTTGACCCGCCCCTCGCGCGACACGATCACCGTATCGGCCGCGCTCCCCCGGCTGACGATCACGGTCAGGTTCGCCCCGCCGAGCCCCAGGCCGTTGGCGAAGAAAGCCATCGAATCGCGCGTCGCCGTCAGTGTCACGCCGTGCTCGGCGGCGACGGCACGCATCAACAGGGTGTCGCCGCGACTCACGACGACGACGCGGCCATTTCTACGATCGAGCACGACAGCAGTACGCTGCCCGAGCGCAATCGCCGCCGCGCGCGCCGTGAAGAACGCCATCATGATGTCCTGCGCAGCACCTCGGGTACGTATTCTGTCGAAGCCGCGCTGCAACGGCGGCAGGACGAACGCTGTGATCAGCGCGATCATCGCGACAACGACCGCGACTTCGGCGAGCGTCGTCCCCGACGGCGGTTGGGTGGACGGTCGAACGGCCAGGTTGGAGCGCATGGGAGAAAATTGCCATGCTCGGCGTGCGCTGCGTCACCGTTCACGCGCCAGCGACAGCCTGGCGGCGCACCACGCCGCCGGAATGTACATTCTCGGTTTCCGCCAGTTCGCCGCGCAGTGGAGTCACACTCAGTTCAATGCGGCACCTCCACACTTCGTTTGTCTCGATGAACCATCGATCTGGCCGTCTCGCCGCGTTCGCGTTCACCGCCGCTGCCGGTTGCGCCGGCGGCGCTGGACAGCCCGTGCCCGCTCCGGCGCCTGCCGCCGGACCGGGCGCAGTCGTTTCGATGCCGGCGCCGATGGCGCCGGACACTGGGCGCTCCTCCGAGGTGCCGGCATTCCGCACCGACACGATGATCCGTTGGGGGCCGATGCCGGAGGGTACGCCGCACCCCGAACGGGCGCGCATCTACGACCTTCAGCACCAGGTCGTACGCGTGCGGTTCGACTGGTCCCGGCACGCGGTCGTCGGCAGCACGACGCTCCGCGTCGCCGCCCTCGACAAGCCGCTGACCGCGATCCCGCTCGACGCGGTCGGCATGACGATTCAGCGGGTCACTGCGCCTAACGGCGCGCGCGTCAGGTACGACTACGACGGCAAAACGCTCACCGTCAGGCTGCCGGGCACCCTTCGCCCCCGCTCGACGACCAGCTTCGTCATCGACTACGAGACGGTGCGTCCCAAGAAGGGCGCGTACTTCATCGACCGCCGGCACGTCGTCTGGACCCAGGGGGAAACCGAGGACACCCGCTACTGGGTGCCGACCTGGGACTCTCCGAATGACAAGACCACCTGGGAGTTCTACATCCGGACCGCGAAGAACGAGAAGGCGCTGTCCAACGGCGCGCTCCGCGGCGCTCCGACCCCCGTCGGCGACGAGCTCGAGTGGCACTGGGTGCTCGATCAGCCCAATTCGACCTACCTCATGACTGCCGCGACAGGCGACTACGTCGTGCTGCAGGACAAGTGGCGGAAGGTGCCGGTCGCGTACTGGACGTACGCGGACTCGGTCGAAGCCACCTGGCGCGGCATGGGCAAGACGCCTCGGATGATCGAGCTGTTCTCGAACAGGACAGGCGTCGACTACCCGTTCGCCAAGTACGACCAGCTCAATGCGCCCGATTACATCTTCGGCGGCATGGAGAACGTCACGGCCACGACGCAGGCCGATGACGCGATCCTCCATCCGGCGTGGGCCGAGCCGCAAGCGAACGCCGAGGGTCTCGTCTCGCACGAGCTGGGACACCAGTGGTATGGCGACTATCTGACCGCTCGTGACTGGTCGCACGTCTGGCTCAACGAGGGCTTCGCGACCTTCATGCAGCAGACCTGGTCAGAATTCGGTATCGGCGCTGACGAGGGGGCGACGACCCGACTCGCCGCTCACCGGCAGAGCATTGCCGCCGACCGTGCCGCGCGCCGGCCCCTCGTCTACGATCGTTGGGTCACCGATCCGCTCGAGCTCTTTTTCAGTGGCCACATCTATCCAAAGGGCGCGACCGTCCTCCAGATGATCCGCCACCAACTGGGCGACTCACTCTTCTGGCGCGGAATGAATCGCTACACGACGCAGCACGCGAAAGGCAGCGTCGTGAGCGACGATCTTCGCGCGTCGTTCGAATCGGTCAGTGGAAAGGACTTCAAGCCGTTCTTCGACCGGTGGGTGTATGGCGCCGGCTTTCCGGTGTTCCAGGTGAGCTACGCGTACGACGCATCGGCTCGGACCGTTCGTCTCGACGCGCGCGAAGTGCAGCCGCGCGATTCGCTCACCGGGTTTTTCAATCCCGACGTCGACATCGAAATCCTCACGGACGCCGGACCCGTTCGCGGAATCGTCCCGGTCCGCGCCGGTGTCGGTCGCGCGACGTTCAGCGTTCCATCGGAGCCTCGTTCGATTCGCTGGGACAAGGGCAACTGGCTGCTCGACCTCACGGACTTTCCACGTCCGACGGTGATGCTCGCCTGGCAGCTCGCCCACGATGATGATGTCGTCGGCCGCGTCGAAGCCGTCGACCTGCTCGCCGACCGGCGGGGGGAAGCGATCGCGCGTCGCGCGCTGATCGCCGCGACGCGCGATCCCGCGCACAGCGTTCGCTCACAGGCCGTTGCCGCGCTCGCAGCGCAGGCAACCGCGCCCGGGGTCGCTGCCGCGATCGTCGCGTCAACCCGCGACAGCGACGCGCGGGTACGTCAGGCAGCGTTGCGGGGGCTCGTCGCCGTGCACAGCGACGCCTCGGCCGCCCGGGCGCGCGAAGCGGCAACCGGCGACTCGTCACTCATCAATCGGGGCACGGCGCTGCAGACGCTGGCTGCCCTCGACCCGGCGGCAGCGCTCGATGTCGCGAAGTCCGCGCTCGCGACGTCGAGCTGGCTCGACCTCGCGCGGACCGCGGCGGTCACTGCGATAGGCACCATCGATTCGCCCGAGTCGATGCCGATCCTGATGCGGTATCTCGGAGCAGGGACGAGTCGCAATACGCGCGTCGCCGCGATCGACGCGCTGACGGCGCGCGCGGGGGGCGCCGAGGCTGACGTTGCGGCCGCGATCGAGCCCCTCCTCAACGTCGACGACGACATCTTCGTCCGCATCGAGGCTGCCCGTGCGCTCGGCGAACTGAAGCAGCGGTCGAGCATCGGCGCGCTCGAAGGGCGGCGCAAGGTCGAAGCCGAGGGCCGTGTCATCAACACGATCGACGCGTCGCTGGCGGCCATCAGGCAGTGAGGATCCGCAGTCCCCGCCGCCCCATCGACATGATAGATTCAATCGTCCCTCGACCAGGCGCAATGAAGATCTCCATAGAATTCTGCACCGTTTGAAACTACGAGCCGCGGGCGGTCAGTCTGGCCGCCGAGATTCGTAGCGAGCTGCCCGATGCGGAGGTCACGATGATACCTTCGTCGAAGGGACGCTTCGAGGTGGTCCGCGATGGGATGCCGGTCTTCGAGAAGTCGAAGCTCGGCCGCCACGCCACGCCCGGCGAGATCCTCGGGCTGCTCAAGCGTTAGGCCTGACGACGTCGGCGTGCGGCGGGGATCGTCCCCGCGCCTCGGCGACCGATGCTCTCCACTCTCCGACCCCAAGCACCACCGCATGCGCATTGCGATCTCGACCGGCGGCGGCGACGCGCCCGGACTCAACGCCGTCATCCGCGCGGCGGTCCTCTCGGCGATCAACCGCGGCTGGGATGTTCTCGGCATCAAGCGCGGCTTCGCCGGGCTGATGGGCGAGGACGAAGTCATCCCGCTCACCAAGCAGAGCGTCCGCGGCATCGCGCACCTCGGTGGAACGATCCTCCGCACGACCAATCACGGCAATCCGTTCCACTATCCGCGCAAGCGCGCCGACGGAACGTTCGGGGAAGAAGACCGGTCCGATGAGTTGATCGCCAACGCGAGAGCACTCGGGATCGACGCGATGATTTCGATCGGGGGCGACGGCTCGCTCGCGATCGCGCAGCGACTCTGCGACAAGGGTGTCAACATCGTCGGCGTCCCGAAAACGATCGACAACGACGTCAGCGGAACGATCACCACGTTCGGCTTCGACACCGCCGTGAACACGGCGATCGAAGCCATCGACAAGCTTCACACGACGGCCGAATCGCACGACCGCGTCATGGTCATGGAAGTAATGGGCCGCGACACCGGGTTCATCGCACTGCACTCGGGATTGGCCGGCACGGCCGACGTCATCCTGATTCCCGAAATTCCCTACGACATCGAGATCGTCTGCGACAAGATCCGCTCGCGCGACAAGAACGGGCGCTTCTTCTCGATCGTCGTGGTGGCTGAAGGGGCGTTCCCGATTGGCGGCCACGCGTCGACGATGGGGGCGTCGCTGCCCGGGCAGGCGAAGCGCGTCGGCGGAGTCGCCGAGCACATCGCGCATCAGATCACCGAGCGCACGGGCAAGGAAACTCGATCGCTCGTGCTCGGCCACCTCCAGCGCGGCGGAATGCCAACCGGCTACGACCGGCTGCTCGCGACTCGCTTCGGCGGCGCCGCGGTCAAGGCGATCGCGGAGGAGCGATGGGGTCACATGGTGGCCTTGCAGTCGCCGCACATCGTGGCGATCCCGATCCGCGACGTGCTCAAGGACTCGAAGAAAGTCGACCCGTCGCACGACGTGGTGGAGACAGCGAGAGCGACCGGCATCTCGTTCGGGGATAGCTGATCCGTCAGCGCCGCGTTGAAGCGGGTCCGCCTGACTACTTGTACCCGGCCGCCTGCATCGAGAACAGCTCCGCGTAGAGGCCGCCGGCCGCGGCGAGCTCGTCGTGGGAGCCCTGCTCGACGATCGACCCGCCCTGCAGCACGAGAATCCGGTCGGCCATCCGCACCGTCGAGAACCGGTGCGAGATCAGGATCGCCATGCGCCCGGCAATCAGCTCGGAGAAGCGCTTGAACACCTCGTATTCCGCGCGCGCATCGAGCGCCGAGGTCGGCTCGTCGAGTACGAGCAGCTGCGCGTCGCGCATGTAGGCGCGGGCGAGCGCGATCTTCTGCCATTCGCCACCAGAGAGCTCGACGCCGTTCTGGAAGCGGCGCCCGAGCATCTGCGAGAAGCCATCCTTCATTCGCGGGAGTAGTGACGCGGCGAGCGACTTCTCGGCGGCGTCGACGATTGATGGCGGTGTCGGACCGCCATTCCGCGGCGAGTCGACGAAGGCGCGTTCACGCTCGATCTCGCCGATGGCGATGTTCTCGTCGAGGCGCATGTCGAAGCGAACGAAGTCCTGGAATATGACGCCGATGGAGGCGCGGAGCGATGCGAGGTCGTACGCACGCAGGTCGCGGCCATCGAGGAGGATCCGTCCCTCGCTCGGATCGTAGAGCCGCCCGACGAGCTTCGTGAGCGTCGTCTTGCCCGCGCCGTTCTCTCCGACGAGCGCGATCCGCTCGCCGGGCCGCAGGGTGAACGAGATGTGCCTCACGGCCCATCGGTCGCTTCCAGGGTATCGGAAGCCGACGTCCTCGAAGACGAACCCATCGTGCACTCGCGCTGGCACCGGCGGCGCGCCCGGAAGCGACCGCGTCTTCGGCACTGTCGCGAAGAAGTCGGCGAAGTCCTTGAGATAGAACGTCTGCGTGTAGATCCCGCTCGCCGAGAGCAGCAGCCGCTCGATCACGTCGCGACTGCGCGCAAACGACCCGGCGAGGAGGGTGAGCGTGCCTAACGTCAGGGCACCGCTGACGGTTCGTTCCAGAATGACGATGTAGGCCACGTAGTAGCCCAGCGTGCCGAGGATCGACAGCGCGCTGCCAACGACCGTGCGGCGGATTGCCAGCCGCTTGTTGTCCTCGAAGAAACGGTCGGCGAGCGCCTTGAAGCGGGCAATCAGCCAGGGGGCGAGCCCGAGACTCTGCACCTCCTTCGCCGTTCGCTCGCTCGCGCCGAGGAGCCGGAGGTAGTCGAGTTGCCGTCGCTCGGGCGTCCTTGCCACGAAGAGCGCGCGCTCGACGGCGCCGAAGTGCGCTTCGCCAGCGAACGCCGGCAGCACGGCGGCAACCAGGAGGAGCACGAGCACGGGGCTGTAGACGAGCAGTGCGGCCGCGAGCGAGACCAGTGTGATCACATCCTGCGCGATACCGAGGAGCTGCTTGATCAATCCGAGTCGCCCGGCGGTCTGCTGGCGCGCGCGTTCCAGCTCGTCGTAGAGCTCCGGATTTTCGAGCTGCTCGAGGTCGAGCGACGAGGCGTGCTGCATCAACTGCACGCTGGAATGGTTCGAGAACAGGTCGCCGAGGAGTCCCTCGACCAGCGAGGATGCGCGCGACAGGAGCTCGCTGGCGATCACCAATGCGATCTCGATCGCCACGAGCGTCCAGAGGGCGGAGTAGTCGCGCGGCCCGCTGCGCAGCGCGATCACCTGATCGATGATCAGCTTGCCGACCCAGAGGGTCGCGACCGGAAGCCCTGACTGCACCAGCCGCAGCGCGATCATCACCGACGCCAATCCGCGATGCGTTTCCCAAACCAGCCGGACAAGCAGTGGGACGTAGCGAAGCGCCTCGAGCCGCTCGCGCCAGGTCGGCGAACTGCCGTTCGCGAGCCGTGCGTCGCGCGTCCGTCCCCCCTGTTCGCCCTGCGCCATTACACTCCTGTTCTCGCTATCGAGGCGGCTGCCGGCCAAATGGCCGAGACCGCTGTCTCGCGCCTGCTGTGTCGAGACGGGGACAACGTTCGTTCGGGGGCTGGCGCCGCCGGATGTAAATCCTTATCGATCTTGATGTTGCGAAATCTCACCGACGCTCGTTTTCTGGCACCGGTCGTGCCTTCTAACGTGTCGTGCGCCCCTTGGTGCACCCCGGCAACGGGTGGAACATTTGGAGGGTCAATGGTCAAGACTATCGTAATCTCGCTCGCACTCTCGGTCGCAGCGGCGGCGCCGCTCAGCGCACAGGGTCTGGGCCCGAAGGCTGGAAAGATCCCGCCGGGGCACCGCCCGCCGGCCGGCATGTGCCGCATCTGGCTCGAGGGTGTTCCCCCCGGCCAACAGCCGGCGCCAACGGATTGTGCCACCGCAGTGCGCAATCGCCCGGCCAACGGGCGCGTGATCTTTGGCGACGACTACACCGACGGCAAAGGCAAGAAGGTGAAGGGAAACGACAATCGCGACGAGCGCCGGACCGCGCCTCGCGACGATCGGGACGACGACCGTGACGATCGTGAGGTGAACGAGGACCGCCGCGATCGCAACAGGCGTAGCGCAAACGACGATCGCAGCAACAACCGCAGCAGGAACGACGATCGCAACGCGAACGACGACCGGAAGGCCGACGACGATCGCACGGCGCGCGACGACGACCGGAATGCCAACGATGACCGCCGGGCCCGTCGGCGCGATGACGCGCGCACCGCTCGCACCAGCGGCGAGAAGAGCGACACGACGAAACGAAAGCGGCGTCCGTAAACGGTCGGCGGGCACGCCGCGCCACCCGCTAGATTTCTGGTGAGGAACGTCTGACAGAGCCGGTCGGGGCCATGCCCTGACCGGCTCTACTCTTGCACACCGCGCCGATCGTGCATCGCCAAGTTCGCGACAACTATCTCCCGCCGGACCGCGAAGCATTCGCCGCGGCCGAGCCATCGACGGGACGAATCATCGTCATCGCTCCGACGCGAGCGGCATGCGAGACGATCGAGATCGGCGTCGGCCTGACGCTGGACACCTATCTCCAACGCCAGCACGGTCCGCGCATTCGCGAGCTGGCGCGGGCGGGGAAGGGCTTCGGCATCGTCGCCGGAACAGGTACCGGCAAGACGCTCGCGATTCGCCCCATCGCCGAGGAGATCGTCGGGAAGCCCCTCCGCGTCGGCGTCGTCAATCGCGAGCGGGAGGCAACGCCCGACACGCCGAGCTGGAATGTCGTCATCGTCACCACCGGCATCGCCCGCCGCTGGTTCCAGGACGGTGACATCCAGCCGCGCGACACGCTCATCGTCGACGAGATCCACCAGACCTCGGCCGAGCTCGAGCTCTGTCTCGCGTTAGGCAAGAAGGTCGGGTGCCGCTTCATCTGGCTCTCGGCCACCGTCGACCCGACGTTCTACTCGCAATACCTCGGCTCCGACGAGGTCATCGAGAGCTACTCGTACGACCCGTCGCGCGCGGCACGCGTCGAGGTGCTCTCGAAGGAGCCGCTCGAGTTTCTCGACGAGAAATTTCTCAAGCACGTCATGAAGGGGAAGCGCGGCGTCGGTGTCTTTCTCCCGACACGTGCCGGCGTGCAGAGCGTGGCCGAGCACATCCAGCACGTCTTTCCGCGCATCAACGCGGCGTACTACCATGGCGGCGAGCCGATCCGGATCATCCGCCCGTTTCTCGAGGGCGAGGGCGAGACTCGACCGTACGTGCTTGCGATGACCGCGGCTGGGCAGAGCGCGCTCAACGTGCGCGGACTCGACACCGTCGTGATCGATGATGTCCGTTTCACGAACGTCATCGACAAGGGCCGCAATGTCCTGACGAAGGTCCATCTTGGCGCCAACGAAATCCTCCAGATGGGGGGCCGCGTCCACGGCCGGGTCGAGGGCGGCCGCGTCTTCATCCTCAGTGATCGCGAGATCGACTTCTTTTCGCTGCGGCCGACCGCCCCCGAGTTCCAGCTCGCTGGCGATAGCGAACGGGTGGCGATCACCTGCGCGGATCTCGGTGTGCGCGCCGACGAACTCGATCTGCCGGTGCCGCTCGACCGGGTCGCCTATCGAAAGGCGGTCTCGCTGCTCGAGACGCGCGGCATCATCGAGAACGGACGGCTGTCGCGCTACGGAAAGCTGGTCGAGGCGATGCCGGTGGATCGGCCGTGGGCGGAGCTGCTCGTCAACGCCGATGACGAGCTCGTGCCCTACGTCGCGGTGATGGCGGGCATCGAGTCGCTGCACCGGATGACGAAGGAAGAGCGCGACCTGCGCGGGCTGATCGTGCAGGGGAGCGACAACCTCACGGCGTACAACCTCTACGCCGAGGCGTACCGTGAGGCAGGGCGGATCGGCGAGGTGTATGGCCTGCCGCGTCATCTTTTCGACGAGGAGCTGATCACCGAGTGGTCGGAGCGGCGCGGCGTGCTGATCAAGTCGGTCGAGGACGCTGCGCTCTCGATGGCCAGCATCTACCGGTCGTTAGGCATGCAGCTCCCGGCGCAGATGCCACTCGCCGGCGATCGCGTGCACCGCATTTTTGCCGAGCTCCTCGCGCGCTTCATGCCCTTCGACCTCGTCATCGACGAGGAAACGGCGGATGGCCAGGAGGCGCGCGTCTCCAAGACGAGTGTCGCCGGGAGCTGGGGCGCGGTCGCCGGGACGCTGCGCTACTTCGCCGACCGCTTCGGGAATCCGCGCGCGTCGATCGAGGGGACGTCGGTTCCGATGCAGCTCATCCGGAAGTACGCGACGCATGGCGACACCGAGATGCGCTACGACGCGGACCGCCGGAAGGCGTCGCTCACGCTCCGCCGCCGCGTCGAGTACTTCGGGTTCGAACTGGAGCGGGAGATCGAGGTTGTCGAGGAGCCATTCACACCGGAGATGGCGCTGCTCGCGCGGCGCACGCTCGCTGAGGCGATGGCCCGTTCGGAGGCTCGGCACATCTCGGTGCGAAAGAATCGCGACGCGATCGATCGCGTGCGCGAGGTCTATCGCCGGTCTGGCGGGCAGACCATCCGGCTCGGCTTCCCCGAGCTCGCTGCGCTGTACGAGGCACAGCTCACCGACGTGAACTCCGCCGAGGATTTCTCGCGGACTCCGTTGGGAATCGACGCCGACGCGCTCGTACCGCCCGCGGAACAGGAGCGCTGGATGGCGCTTCCGGACGCGGTGATGATTCGCGAGCGCGAAGTACCGATCGAGTACGACGTCGAAGAGTCCGATGGCGCGAAATCCGGAGTGGCGAGGCTGGTGTTGAGCGAAAAGATGGCCCGCACGCTCACCGAGTCGGAGCTGCCAGCCCTCGACCGGCCGCTCCGCTTCGTCGTGCCGCGCGGGCAGCGGGGCGCTGCCCGCTCAAGCTCACTGGACGAGCTGCAGGACCTGCTCGATCAGCCGTGGACATCCGACGAAATCGCGCGCCTCGAGCGCGAAAAGACCCGCGAGCGTGACGACAGGAAGCGCGAGTTCGGGGCGCGGAAAGCGAAGGGTGAGCTCCGTCGCGGACGGGCCGAAGGGCGCGATCGGTCGCGAGGCGATGGCCGCGATGCCAAAGGTCGCGACGGTAGTGGCAGCGGTCGCGACGGCGGTGGAGGGAAGCCCGGGAAGCGCGGGCGCCCCGGTGCTAATCCTCGGCGTCGCGGAGGGCGGTGAGCATCAGCGGCTGCGCAACGCAGCGCCCGAACCCTGCGCCCTTGCACGTCGACTGCGCAACGCGATCGACGGCTTTCCGGACCTTGTCCGGGTAGCGGTGGCAGTCCTTTGTGTTCGTGCCTCGGACACAGCCGTTGTAGCGCAGCAGACCGACGCGCCACTGGTCGTTCGCCTCGACCCCGGCGCGAGGCCGCTTCAGCCCGTGGCTGAGGATGTACACACCGTACTTCAGGTTCGTCCGGTCGTCGCGAAGGTTCGATCCGAACCGCTCGCGCAGGGTACGCCACGGACGCGCATGGATCTGCATGATCCCGATCGCACCGATGCTGGAGCGCGCGCTGGACCTGAGGGCGTCGTTTTCCGTGAGCATGACACCGAGAACCAGCGCCGGCGGAACGCGGCGGACATAGGCCTCGCGAACAGCGGCGTCGGCAATCGCATCCGCCCGTTCTTCCGAGACAATGTCGAGCCGCATCAGGTCTTCCGCGAACGCGAGGCGATCGGCCTCGAACTGCGGCGAGTCGATCGCGGCAGCGCTGTCGGCATCGATCCATGGGGCGTTCGCCAGGACGCTGTCACGCCAGCCGATGTGGGCGAAGATCCGCTCGCCAAGGGGTTCCTGACCGCGGAACACCGGGGAGATGCCGCCCGCGGCAAAGTCGATCGTCGCAAGGGCGACGACCCCCAACAACAGTTGGCGAAAGACAGGACGGACCAATCGGCTCCGGACTCAGGGACTGGCATTCGACGAGGGCGCGCTCGGACTGAAGAATCCGCCACGCTGCCCGCGTCGCTCGACTCTTGAAAATAACCCCACCTAGCGGACGGGACCGCAGCGGAAGCGGACTCGGCGGGAGATCGTTACACGGGGTTTCAAGCGGACTCGACGAAGGTGCGTCGGGCGTCCCCGTCAACGGTCATCGTTTATGTTCTGCGAATGCGGCTGCCTCGTTTTCTCGCTGCCATCGCGACGCAGATCGCGCTCGTCGTCGTCCTCCTGGGGCTCGGCCTGCTGGTGCACGTTTACCGCACCGAGCCGCGGCCCGCGCGTACCCTGGTCGAGCGGGAGCTTCGGGGTGGACTGCTTGCCCCCGACGAGCATGTCGAGCGGATCGCGGCGGTGTTTCAGCGCCGTGCTGGCGATTACCTCCGGGCGACGCGCGGCATCGTGGCGCTGACGGACCGGCGGCTGATCTATGTCGGTCTCGCCCCCCGTGACATCCTTGGCCCGGAGGAAAGCGCGCCGGCATTCGAGTCGCGGGAGTTCGCGCTGGATACTTCGACGCGGATCGGTGCCGGCCGGGCGATGCTTGGGGCGGCACACGCGATCGTCTTGCAGCAGCACGGGAAGCGCGAGGTATTCGCCGTCGGCGGCGACGCATGGCCTGACGCTCGCGCGATCATCTCGACGATCGGCGCGCACCATGATGCGCAACGGACGGAGGCGGCGCGGAACCGACGAGCGCAACAGCTCGCCGATTCGATCGCGCGGGCACCGAACTGGCACGTCGTCGGACGCGGCGAAGCGCTGAGCACGATCGCGACGATGTACAACACGACTCCCGAAGAGCTGCGGACGCTGAACTCCCTCACCTCCGACAAGATTCGCATCGGGCAGCGGCTGCTGGTGAAGCCCCAGACCTGATCGACGATCGCGAGCCCACGATGAGCGAATGGCTACGAACGGCGCGTCGCTTCCTCGACCGCGACGCTTTCATGATCGCCGGATACCGGTCGTACGGCAGCGCGAGACGGGTACTCGTTCGTGGGCGCGCGATGGAAAACGAAGGAGTGAAATCGGCCGGCGAGAACGACTCGCTCTGGCGCAACCTCCTCAACAGCTATCGCCGCATCGAGGCGGATCCGCTGCCTAACGCAGTCGTCCGGGCCCATGTCGGAGGAGCGACCGCTGACATCACCGCCGACGAGGAAGGATTTTTCTTGGCGTGGGTAGACCTGCCGTCGCCGGTGACCGCAGCCGATGGCTGGATTCCGATCCAGCTCGAGCTCGTCACGCCCGCCGAGCCGGGTGTGACGGTGACCGGAGCGGCGGAGGCATTGCTCGCGCCGCCAACGGCGCGCTTCATCACGATCAGCGACATGGACGACACCGTCCTCCAATCGCACGTGACGAGCCTGGTCCAGGCTTTCAAGACCGTGCTGCTTGGAAACGCACGCACGCGCCTGCCATTTCCCGGCGTAGCCGCGTTTTACCGCGCGCTGCACGCAGGTGCATCCGGAGCGGAGCAGAACCCGGTCTTCTATGTCTCGAGCAGCCCCTGGAATCTCTACGACCTGTTGATCGACTTTCTCGAGCATCAGGGAATTCCGAGGGGCCCGCTCACGCTGCGCGACTGGGACATCAACCGGCAGGCGTTAGGCAACTCACGGCTCCATCGCTTCAAGGATGCCGCGATCCGCGAGATCATGGGGGCCTTCCCGGATCTGCCGGTGATCCTCATCGGCGACAGCAGCCAGCAGGATCCCGAGATCTACCGGAACGTCGTCCATGAGTTTCCCGAGCGAGTGCTGGCGGTCTACATCCGGGACGTGAAACGAACCCCGGAACGACGTGCAGCCGTCGCCGCACTGGTTGCTGAAGTCGAGTCAGCCCGGTCGGTGCTGGTGCTCGCCGACGACACGATGGCGGCGGCGCGGCATGCAGCCGAACGGGGACTGATCGATCCCGCGGCACTCGGCGAAATCGGCGGCGAAAAGCGCATGGATGAAGCGGCGGCGCCGGGGAAGGTGGGCACACCCGATGTGAAGGCTGACGCCACCACGAACACGCCGGTCGTGGTCGATGCGGCTCCCGACGATCCGGCGGATCATGGTGCGCAACCGAAGGAGTGACGACAAGTCGACAAGTTGCAGCTCCGCTCTACTGCATTGTCGCGATTGTTCGTATGTTGGGGCGCTCGACGGAACGACCTCCCCCCAAACCCACGAGCGCCAATGACCAGTCCCGACCTCGCGACGCCGGCCCCGGTTGCCGCGACCGATGCCTCGGTGATGGATGACATCATCGAGATTTTTTATGCCCCAACGCGGGTGTTCGCCCGCCGCCGCGACAACCCGAAGTTCTGGGCGGCGTTCCTCATCTTCAGCGTCCTGTTCGCGCTCGGCATCTGGGTGCTGATGCGGAACTACTCCGACGTGCTCGACGCGCAGATGCGGCGCCAGATGGAGGGGGCGATGGCGAAGAACCCGCAGTTCACGCCGGAGATGGCGGCGAAGAGCCGCGCGATGGGCCAGACGTTCGCGCCAATCGCCGGCATCTTCATCGGCGTGATCTCGACGTTCATCCTCGGCCTTTGCATCTGGCTGGTCGGAAAGCTCTTCGGCGCGCAGGCCGATCTTCGCCATGGCATGGTGATCGCCACCCTGTCGTCGTTCCCGAAGATCATCGACCTCCTGCTCGCCGCGGTCGCGGCGATGACGATGGGCACGGCGGGCATCACCGACATGCTCGCGGCCGGCCCGAGTCTCGCCCGGTTCGCGCCCGAGGGTGCGTCGCCGATGATCCTCGGCGTCCTGTCCCGGTTCAGCATCGGCACGATCTGGGCGACGATCCTTGTGGCGATCGGACTCCACGTGATCGGGCGGATCGACAAGGGCCGCGCGTATACCGCGGCGATCGTGATCTGGCTCCTCGCGACCGGCATGGCGATTTTCGGCGCAATGCGGAACAGCTGACCGATAAGAGCTGAATGAAAGCGCCCGGCGAGACTGAAAGTCTCGCCGGGCGCTTCGTCATTCACATCGGGGTCAGCCGTGCGGCTGCGGCGCGTCGGCGGCGGTGCCGTCGGAAGCCGTGTGGTCACCCTTCTCGTTCCTGTTCTCGCGCTTCTTCTGATCCGCGGCAGCGAATTCCTGCTTCGACCGCTCGAGGAGCCCGCTGTTCTCTTTCGCGTTGTCCCTGTCGGCCCCGCCCGACTCGGGGCGATTGCTTGGCAACGCGTTGGACGGCTTGCCACCCATCTTGGTGCTCCTTGTTTGGTGTGCGGTAGCTCTGCAGGTCAGGAATCGTGCCGAGTCGCGCGGCCGCGCGTAGCTGCCGTTGTCAGACCGATGCTTCGTACTGCTCAGTCCTGTAGGGCTCGAACCCTCGGGCGCGGTAATTCGCCAGGGCGCTCGGATGGTCGAGGGTGCAGGTGTGCAGCCAGACGCTCGTTGCGCCGAGCTGCCAGGCGACTTCGGTTGCCGCGGTGAGCATCGCGCCGCCCAGTCCCTTGCCGATCCATGCGGGGACGAGGCCGAAATACACGATCTCGACGTCGCCGGTGTCGTGCTGCTGCAGCTCGACGTACCCCGCGGTCGCGCCGTCGATGATGAACACAAACACGCTCACCGAGGGCTTGGCAAGGTGCTCGGTCAGGCGTTGGTCGGTCCAGGCGTCGCGATCGTGCCAGTGCCAGCGGTCGCCGACCGCGCGATAGAGCTCGCGGTATTGCACCGCGGAGCACGGCGCTGCCAGCTCGAGGCGCGCGTTAGGCGCGGCGCGGCCGGGTCGGAGCGCTTCAGGGGCGCGCATGCGGAGATAGGTACGCGTCGCGGTCGTCGTGGCCATGGCGCTATATCGCGACCCTTTACGACGGCTGCAAGTGGGTTGGAACCGGAGTTGCGTAGTATGACCGCGCGGTCCAGTCGGGGGGCTCCGTTCACCCGAACCGGATCGCCGGGGAGCGGAGCCGTTTGGTCGTAAGATGTGGCTTGTCAGTAGCTTACAGTCCTGACACCGCTCGACTTGCGGTTTGGACTATCCAGTCCTACATTCACGCCGATGCGCGACAGGAAATCAGAGATACTCGACGCCGCCGCGCGGCTGATTGCGCGACAGGGCTACAAGCAGACCTCGATCGACGACGTGATCGGGGCCGCGGGGCTCTGCGGGAAGAGTCATTTCTACCATCATTTCAAGTCGAAGGAACAGCTTGGCCACGAGGTGCTCAATCGTTCATTCGAACGGTTTGGCGAGCGTGGACTCGCGATCCTTCGCGAGCCGCTGATCGATCCGATCGAGCGACTCAATCTCTTCATCGATTCGATCGTGATCGGGCAGGCGGAGCAGGGATGCGCTGGCGGGTCGCCGTTCTGCGGGGTTGCCGCCGAGATGGCTGATGCGTGCGAGGGATTTCGCGTCCGCATCGACGCGGTGTTCGACCGGTGGTGCGACCAGATCCGCTCGCTGCTCGAAGAGTCGGGAGACAGGGTTCGCGACGGGGTCGATCCCGCCCGAGTCGCTCGATTCGTCATCGCGACGCTCGAGGGAGCAGTGCTGATGACGCGGGTGACGCGGGAGATCACGGCGATGCGTGGCATCGCCGACGACCTGAAGCGATTCATCGCGATGCATCTGCGAGAGTCGCCGGGGCAGCGAGCCGTTGACGAATCGATGCACGGCGCGACGCTGGTCGGTTCGGGGGTAGCGTGAGGAAGGCGGGTGTCGGGGCGACGGGCGTCGCGGGGCGAGACTCGGACAATGCGCGGGGTGGAGGACAGCGAATGGACGGCACGGTAGCGGACTCGCGGACCACGAACCAGGACGGCGTCACCGGCAGTAGTCCGGCCGGAAACGCTGCCGCGCTTGCTGGCGACGCAGGTGACGTCGCGGTGCGGCGCCAGCGTTTCGAGCGCGAGGCGATGGCACACCTTGATGCACTCTATGCGTTCGCGCTCAAGCTCTCGCGGTCGCGTGACGATGCCGAAGATCTCGTCGGTGACACGATGTTGCGCGCCTTCGAGCGGTGGGACCAGTACAATCTCGGGACGAACATTCGCGCCTGGCTTTTCACGATCCTCTACCACGTTTTCGTGAGCCGGAAGCGCCGGATCGACGCGCGCGAAGTCCACGCGCCGGACGATTCCGAGGGCTGGTCGGCGTTCGAGGCGGTGGGCGAAGTCGATCCGGAAGGCCGCTTCTACGATTCCTTCCTCGACGACGAGATCACGAAGGCGATCGACGCGCTCCCGGAGGAATACCGGAGCGCGGTGGTGCTCAGCGACCTGCATGACCTCCGCTACGCCGAGATCGCCGAGATTCTCGGCGTGCCCGAGGGCACGGTGAAGTCACGACTCTTCCGCGGCCGGCGGATCCTGCAGAAGAAGCTGGTCGACTACGCGGTGGACATGAATTACATCAAGCGTCCGGCGGCGTAACGGTCGGTGCCGGGTTTGGGAAACGCCGCGTCCGTCAGGAGGCGGCGTTTTTTTTCGGGGGTCGCTGCGTCGTGCAGCGCGCCTCAGTGCCTCCTGGCAGTTCAGTTTCGAAACACCGGAGGTTTCGAACCCCCTTCGCATCGCTGCTTCGAATCACCGTTGGTTTCGAGCCGCCTCCTCGAAACACCATTAGTTTCGCGAGTTAGCTTGCCGGATGACACTTCCTCCGCACCTTGCCGCCCTCCGGATTGTCGCCGTCGGCTCGACGAACGGTGTGAAAATCGATGCGGTGCGGGCCGTCCTTGCGCGCGCTGGTCTCGACGCGAGGGTCGAGAGCGTGGCCGTTGCGTCGGATGTGCCGGCGCAGCCCCGGGGCGACGAGGAGACGATCCACGGCGCGCGGACCCGTGCCGAGCGCGCGCGCGCCGCGTCAGGCGCCGACCTGGGCATCGGGCTGGAGGGCGGGGTCGTCGAGCTGCCTGACGGTTCGCTGCGCACCTGCGCCTGGGCGGTGGTCGTCGATCGCACCGGACGAATAGGCACCGGCGGCTCGCTGGCGATGCCGCTCCCGCCGGCGATCGCGGCGATGATCGCCGAGGGGCTCGAGCTTGGTGACGCGATGGACCGCCTGACCGGCGGCAAGGACACCAAGTACGGAGCCGGTGCGAGCGGGGTCTTCACTGCCGGCCTCGTCAACCGTCAGGCGGCCTACGAGTCGCTCGTCACCTACGCGCTCGCTCCGTGGCTCGCCGGGGACTACTGGCGGTGAGGCCTAACGGCGAATGATGAGCGCGTAGTACACGACGTAACCCCACGAGAAGAACCCGTGGATGATCGCCCAGACGATCGAGTGGTTCACGCTCCACGAGATCGTGATGGCGAGCGCGGTACCGAATCCGACGCCGGCCTTGGCGACACCGACCGTGCGCTGGACGACGGTCGGGCGCGGGGGCGCTTTCGGCGAATCGTTGATCGGGCCCGACCAGGCCGGTTCGTTCACCATTGGCGATTCACCTCGGGCAGGGGTGGGACACGGTCATCCAGGCGCGATTGACGACGGGCGCAGCGCGCGGCCTCGCCGCTGCGTCGTCCGCTGGCCGTCGCGGAGCGCGATCGTTCCATTCACGAACACGGCGTCGATCCCGGCCGGATACTGGAATGGTTCGGCGAAGGTCGCGCGATCGGCGATGGTCGCCGGGTCGAAGACGACGACGTCGGCAGCCATGCCCGCCGCGAGCCGGCCGCGGTCGGCGAGGCCGATCCGCGACGCCGGGAATCCGCTGATCTTGTGGATCGCGGCTTCCAGCGTGAGGATCTTCGTCTCGCGCACGTAGCGGCCGAGCACGCGCGGAAAGCTTCCCAGTCCGCGCGGGTGGGGGTGGCCGCGGCGTGCCGGCCCGTCGAGCGCGAACGCACCGCCGTCGCTGCAGACCATCCCCAACGGGTGCGCGAGGAAGCGCTGCAGGTTGTCCTCGCTCATCGCGAAGACGACGGTGCCGACGTCGGTATGATTGCGCTCGAGCAGCCCGACGGCGACCGCATACGGATCCTGACCGAGCTGCGCCGCGTAATCGCCGAGCCGCTGCCCCTCGGCGGCACGGTCCGCGGCGCTGGCGACCCCCGAGATCATGACGCTGTTCCACCCGGCCAGCTTCTCGATCTTGCCTAACGTCTCCCCGCGAATGCGGGCGGCGGTGTCGGTCGCGGTGAGCCGGCGGAGAAAGGCATCGGCGCCGCCATCGAGCGCCCAGATCGGGAAGAGATTGGTGAGCCCCGTCTGGTAGGCGACGTACGGGTATCGGTCGAACGCGACGTCCAGGCCAGCCGCCTTCGCCGCCTCGATTCGCCCCAACGCATCGCCGATCTTTCCCCAGTTGCGCGGACCGGAGGTCTTGAGGTGGGAGATCTGCAGCGCGCACCCGGCGCTGCGGGCGATCGCGATCGATTCGTCGATCGCCTCGATCAGCGTGTCGTCCTCGTTGCGCATGTGCGTCGCGTAGGGCAGCCCGCGCGAGGCGAGCGGCCGGCAGAGCGCGGCGAGCTCGGTGCGCGTGGCGAACGACCCCGGTGCGTACTCCAGTCCCGTCGACACGCCGCACGCTCCGTCAGCGAGTGCCGCCTCGACGAGTGCGAGCATCTGCCGGATCTCGCCGGAGGTGGCGGGACGGTCGGCCTCACCGACGACGAGGCCGCGAATCGTCCCGAGCCCGACCATCGATGCGAGGTTGACCGCGGGTGGCAGGTTGTTGACCGCGCGGAGAAAATCGTGCATCGATTCGAACGAAGCGCTCCTGCCTAACGCGCCGCGGACGAGCCCGGCGGCGCTGGTCGGGCGCGAGGAAGGCGCGCGCGAGTCGCCGTCCTGGCCGACGACAACGGTGGTCACACCCTGGCGGATGACCGATTCAGCGCGCGGGTCGGCGAACAGCGATTCGTCGCCGTGAGAGTGCACATCGATGAACCCGGGAGCAACGGCCTTGCCGCGGGCATCGATCTCTTCGCGACCACTGCCCGGAAGCCTCGCGCCGATCGCCGTCACGACACCGGCCGAAATCGCGACATCGCCTTCGCGGCCTGCCGCGCCGCTTCCATCGAAGACGGTTCCGCCCCGGATGACGAGATCGTGCTGCTTGCGCGGGACGAGTGCGAGCGCCGGTGCGCAGGCCGCGCCGGCAACGACCATTCCGGTCGTGGTGATGAAGTCGCGGCGAGTCGGACTCACTTCGCGTCGTCTCCTTCGGTCGAATCGCTGGCGGGGGATTGCAGCGCGTCCTCCTTGTACACGAGCCATCCGGTCTGGTCTTCGGCGACCAGCTCGACTTCAGTGCCAATCGGCAGCGTGAGGTTCGGGACTTCGTGGCCCGCGGGAAAATCAGTGATGATCGGAATCTCGAGGTCGGCGACGAGGTCGAGGAGGAAGTTCTCGAACTCTTCCTCCTCCGATCGGTCGAGCGAGAACTGGCCGAGCACGATCCCGCGTACGCCGCGCAGCAGTCCCGCCGCGCGGAGATGGACGAGTCGCTCGTCGACGTACGACATCGGGTCGCGCGTCTCTTCGAGGAAGAGGATCGAGTCGCGGGTGTCGATCTCGTACGGCGTTCCGATCGTCTGCTGCACCAGCGAGAGGTTCCCGCCGACGAGTCGCCCCGTGGCGCGACCCGGCCGAACCGACCGCGCGATCTCACGCCCGATGCGTGTGGTCGGCCGCGGATTCGTCATGCAGGCCAGCAGCGACGACATCGTCGGGTCGCGCGTGCTCGGAATGAGATCGTCGACCGTCGGGCCGTGGAAGACGCGAAGCCCCGCGCGCCGCATCAGCCAGAGGTGCAGTGCGGTGACGTCGGAGTAGCCGACAAATATTTTCGGATTGCGCCGGAAGATCTCCGGCTCGAGATGGGGCAGCATGCGCACCGCACCGTAGCCACCGGTGCCGCCGATCACCGCTTTCACCTCGGGGTTCAACCACATCCCCATGAAGTTCTCGGCGCGGCGCTCGTCCTCGTTCATGCTGAATCGGCGCTGTGTCAGGATTTCCTGGTCGAGGATCACGCGATACCCGGCCCGCTCGAGCGCGTGGCATCCACGACGCAGCCATCCCGGACGCGGCGAATACGAGGGAGCAACGACCCCAATCAGGTCGCCCTTGGCGAGCGGGGCCGGGCGAAGCAGGGGAGGCAGCGGATCGCCGGGCGGGAGGGAAAGCATCCCGGTGATTGTAGGCAGCGTCACAAGCGCACGGAAGTGAGTCGCATCGCGACGCCACGCCCTGCGAATTCAGCGCTCATTCCGATGCGAGAAGTAACCGCGCCCTATAGATTTCGATGATGCCACCGTCGGATGCCACCTATTTCCGGAAGGGCTTCGGCCTCAAGTCCGCAGTCCAGGACGAGCTCGCCTCCGATTACGACGGGCGGCTCGTCGACTTCCTCCGCGCAAACGAGTATACGCTCACCTCAGGCGGTGTAACCGTTCGCCTGGCGAAGGAGTTCGGGTTCTGCTACGGCGTCGAGCGCGCGGTGGAGTACGCCTACCAGACGCGGCGGAAATTCCCCGAGAAGAAGATCTTCATGGTCGGGGAGATCATCCACAATCCGCACGTCAACGAGAAGCTCCGCGAGATGGGAATCGAGATCCTCGTCGCCGCGGCGGACGGCGTCTTCGACTATTCGGCGGTGCGTCCGGAAGACGTCGTCATCATGCCCGCGTTCGGCGTGACGATCGGCGACTTCGAGACACTGCGCGCCAACGGCTGCATCATGGTCGACACGACCTGCGGGTCGGTGCTCAACGTCTGGAAGCGCGTCGACAACTACGCAAAGGACGGCTACACGGCGCTGATCCACGGCAAGTACTACCACGAGGAGACTCGAGCGACGGCGTCGCAGGTGCGGAAATACCCTAACGGCCACTACATCGTCGTCCGGCACATGGACGACGTGCGGGTGATCTGCGACTTCATCGAGCAGAAGGGTGTCAGCGCGCAGGACATCCTCGACAAGTTCGCCCACTCGATCTCGCCGGGGTTCAACCCCGAGCTGCACCTGCAGCGGGTCGGCGTCGCGAACCAGACGACGATGCTCGCGCGTGAATCGCTGGCGATCGGCGAAGAGGTCGGCGCCGCGATGGAGCGCCGTTATGACGCGGGCCACCGCGCCGAGCACTTCCGCACGTTCGATACGATCTGCAGCGCGACGCAGGACCGGCAGGATGCGGTGCGCGAGCTGCTCGAGGAGCCACTCGACGTCATGGTGGTCGTCGGCGGGTACAACTCGAGCAACACGATTTCGCTGGCGGCGATCTGCGCCGAGCGCGTGAGGACGTTCCACGTCGAGGATGCAATGGCGATCGATCCCGATTCGGGACAGATCCGCTTCCGGCCGGCCGGGCTGCACCACCACGAGGAAACGGTTGGCGGCTGGCTGCCCGCGGTCGGGCCGGTGCGCATCGGGTTGACCGCGGGAGCCAGTACCCCGAACAACAAGATTGGCGAAGCGGTCGCGCGGATCTTCGCGACGCGCGGAATCGTCCCCGGCGTTGGCTGAGCGTCGCGGCACGGGGATGGGCACGCTGCTCTCGCGGCTCACCGGGCGACGGGGTCGCGCCCTCGATGCGTCGGACCGTCCTGGCGAGATCGAGTTGCAGGCGACGGGTGTTCGGGTGGTCATCGTGCCTGCCTGGGGTGGGCGCATCACGGCGCTCGATCTCGGTGGCCGGCAGTGGCTGGCGCCGAGCGACCCGCCGAGCGAGGACCCGGAACGCCGAGCGCTCGACGCCGCGCTCGCCGGCGGCTACCAGGAATGTTTCCCGACGGTCCTGCCCTGCCGGGTGCTTTCGAAGCACACCGGCGTCGCCTTCGAGCAGCCAGCGTTAGGCGAGCTGCACCGGCTGGTCCCGTCGGCGCAGATCGCGACGCTCGACGGCGCGGTCGAGGCGACCTGCACCTGGACCGGCGACCGCCTCCCCTACCGGTTCGTTCGCGTCGTCCGCGCGTCGCCCGGCGAGATCGCGATGCGCTACGAGGTGACCAACACCGGCTCGGCGCCGCTGCCATTCCTCTGGGCGGCGAACGTCGCCATCCCGTTAGGCGAGTCGACGCGCCTGACGCTGCCGGAGAACGCCCGGTCGAAGGTGATCTCGCAGGAAGGAATCGACCTGCTCGGCGTCGGGGCCGAGCATCGCTGGCCGCGATTCCGGACGTCGAAGAAGCTCGTCGACATGAGCACTCCCGATTCGATCGGCGGTCGCTTCGCGTGCCATCTCTCGTTCGAGGTCGCATCGGGCGTCGCGACGGTCGCCGAAGGCGGGCAGCGGCTCGAGGTGCGGTTCGACGTCGAGCAGGTGTCACGCGTCGGGCTCAACGTCAGGCGGAAGCTCGGCGGCAGCGGGGCGCGGCTCGTCACCCTGCAGCCGGCGATCGGCGTGCCGGGTGCGCTGGCGAGTGCGGCGGGGGTTGATGGCAGTGCGGCCTGGCTCGAACCGGGGCAGTCGCGGCAGTGGGCGCTGACCTGGCGGGCGGTCAGCGAGGAGCCGGACGCGACCAGCAGCCGGGTGGTGAGCGGGCAGTGAGCGCGGGCATCATCCGCTACGTCGCGCTCGGGGATTCGATGTCGATCGACCTGTACCCGGCACTGGACGCGGGGGAAATCGACGTCGCGGTCGCGCTCGAGCGGCGGGTCGATGCCGGGACCGTCGCACCGTTAGGCGCGGCGTCCCTGTTCGTCCGCAACGACGACGGGCGATGGCCGGAGTTCGCCGGACGCGACCTCGGGTCGCGATGGCCCCGCGTCGTCGCGCGGAATCTCGCGACAGATGGCGCGACGATCGGCGACGTCTTTGGCGACCAGCTCGACCAGCTCGACGAGAGCAGCGATGAAGCCATCGTCACCGTCACCGTTGGCGGCAACGACCTCCTCAGTGCCTATTCCTCGAGGCCGCGGCAGACGCTGATGGAGCGAATCGTCCGCGACATCGGCGGTGCGTACGACGTGATGCTCGACGCGATTACCGACAAGCTGCCGCGCGCGAGGCTGGTGCTGACCACCGTCTACGACCCGTCGGATCGCGCCGGGATGATCCCGGGGATTCTCGAAGATGTCGGCAAGCTTCCGCTCCAGCATCTCGACGCGCTGAACGCGCACATTCGGGCCGCGGCGGCGTCGCGCGAGGGAGCGGCGGTGGCCGATGTCTACGCGCACTTCCTCGGCCATGGCGCGAGCGCGGCCCCGGAACAACGCTGGTACTGGAAGCGATCGCTCATCGAACCGTCGGCGCTGGGGGCGAGCGAAATACGCCGTGCCTGGCTCGACGCGCTCGACATGGATTGAAGGCACCCGCAGTCCCGGATTAGAGCGAATCAATGTGACTTGGCCACTGTCCCGCCCGTCATATGGCTACGCGACGACGCCGTTGCGCCCGCCCGCCGAACCGAGCCCAATGAAGCGCAATCAATCGTTCTTTTCGCTGATCCTGACGGTCGGCGTGTTGTCGTCTCCGCTGGTCGCAGGCGCGCAGGAGTTCACCGTCATCGTCAACGCGGCGAACCCCGTGGCCTCGATGCCCAGGGACGACGTCGCGAAGCTCTTCCTGAAGAAGACCATCGCCTGGGAGTCCGGGCAGGCGGTATCGCCGGTGGAGCTGCCAGCCGCGGCAAAGGCGCGCGAGGCGTTCGCCCACGCCGTCCTGAACAAGTCGATCTCCCAGGTCAAGTCATACTGGCAGCAGCAGATCTTCTCGGGAAAAGACGTTCCGCCCCCCGAAAAGCAGAGCGAGAACGATGTCGTCGCCTTCGTGCGCTCGAACCCCGGAGCGATCGGATACGTCTCGAAGGGCGTGAACATCGGGCGCGGGGTGAAGGCGCTCTCGGTCGCGCCCTAGCAATCCACTCCTGCTGGCGCATTGCGCCGCGCGCCCGGCGCCTTCCCGCGCGATACCAACGCCGGGAAGAATCGTCAAATGACTGCGAGAGCCACACGTTGTCGCTCCGCGAGACCGAGTGAGCGCGCGAAGCTGCGCGCCGCGCCACCGATCCTGAATGCTTCAGTACTGGCGAGAGCGTTTCAACCGGCTCTCCTTCCGCCAAAAACTCCAGGTCTTCCCATGGATCGCCGCCGGCGCACTGATCTTCGTGTGCGCCGTGGTGTTCGCGATCGGGCAGGTCACGGGGAGTCGCCTGACACAGCTCGAGGAGGGTTACTACCCCTCGCTGCAGAGCAACCAGCTGGAGACGCAGACACTCGACGCCATCGTCACCACGTTCACGGATGTGACCAACTCGCGCGAACCCGGACGCCTTTCCGAGACCGATAGCCTCCGAGACATCTTTCTCGCTGACGTCGAAGCGCAGCGGGGGCGTGCGACCAACGACAAGGCAGTGATCGCCCGGCTGGACTCGACCTTTCGCGGCTATTACGTCGTCGCACGGCGGGTCGCCAACGACCTGGCGAGCGGGGTAGCAATGGACGATCAGGCGGGCGAGCGCATGACGCGTCAGGGTGACCTCCTTCGGCAGACGCGGGCAATCGTCGGCGGGCAGACGGATGCGAACCGTGCCGCGATCTCATCGTCCTTCACCGCGGCGGCCCGGCTGCAGAACGCCGCGCTGATCGTGCTCGGCCTGATCACCATCGTCGTCATCCTCGCGCTCTCGCAGCTCTCGAAGTTCGCGACGCGGTCAGTGACGGAGCCACTCGCTGAGGCGGTGGCGGTCGCCGACCGTCTGGCGCAGGGCGACATGACGGTGAAGGTCGAAGCGAAGTCGGAGGACGAGGTGGGAAAGCTGCTGCGCTCGATGCAGCAGATGGTCGCCTACCTCGGCGAGATGTCGAGAACCGCCGATTCGATCGCGCGCGGCGACCTCTCCATCACCGTGACCCCGCGGTCCGAGCGGGACACGTTCGGGAATGCGTTCGCCAACATGACGAAGTACCTGCGTGACATGGGTGCCGTCGCCGACCAGATGTCCGAGGGCAACCTCACCGTGCAGGTGACGCCGCGCTCCGCGGACGACAGCTTCGCCAACGCGTTCGTTTCCATGATCGGTACATTGTCGCGGGTCATCGGCGACATGCGTTCAGGCGCGGCCGCGATCACCTCGGCGTCGCAACAGCTGACCGCATCCGCGCAGAGTCTCTCCGAGGGCGCCAACGACGAAGCCGCGAGCGTCGAAGAGACGACGTCCTCCCTCGAGGAGATCAACAGCTCGATTTCCCGCAACGCGACGAGCAGCCGCGAGATGGAGCAGATGGCGCTCAAGGGCGTCAGGGACGCCGACGAAAGCGGCAAGGCGATCCAGCAGATGGTCTCCGTGATGAAGACGATCTCGGACAAGGTCTCGATCATCGAGGAGATCGCCAACCAGACAAACCTCCTCGCGCTGAACGCCGCGATCGAAGCGGCACGCGCCGGCGAACATGGTCGCGGCTTCAACGTCGTCGCGACCGAAGTCCGCAAGCTCGCCGAGCGAAGTCAGATCGCGGCGAAGGAGATCACGCGGCTCACTGGCTCGAGCCAGGAAGTAGCGGAAGCGTCAGGCGCGCTGCTCTCCGAGCTCGTGCCATCGATCCGGAAGACGGCGAACATCGTGCAGACCGTTGCCGCGGCGTCGGCCGAGCAGGCATCGGGCATCGAGCAGGTCACGCGTGCGCTTGGTCAGGTCGATGAAATCACGCAGCGCAACGCCGCTGCTGCCGAGCAGCTCGCGGCGATGGCCGAAGAGATGTCGGCGCAGGCGGACACGCTGCAGCGGCAGGTGAGCTTCTTCAGCGTGAAGAGTGAGCCGGTTCCGACACCTGCCTACCGGCCGACGTCGGCCCGCGCGACCGTCGCCGGAGTCTGAACCAGGGGGGATGACGGGCGCCGCGTGGCGAGGATAGTCTTTCCGGTCATGATCCTCGCAACGCTCGTCCTGCTGGCGCTCGCGGAAACCTTGCGTCGAACCCACCGCCGCCTGCGCGCGCTCTGGCCTCGACTGCGCAGCGCCTGGTCCGAGCTTCGCCGCGATGCGGTCGTCTCGCTGCGACGGATCCCGCGATGGGAATGGCTGGCGATCTCGATCATCACCGCGCTTGCGGTCGTCGTGCGCTGGGCGCCGCTGTTCCAGCCGATTCGTTATGACGAAGCCGCGACCTGGATCGACTACGCGTCGCAGCCACTGGCGCAGGCGCTATCGGACTACCGGTTTCCGAACAACCATCTCTTTCACACGCTGCTCGTCCACGTGTCGGCGGCGCTCTTCGGCGATTCGCCATGGGCCCTGCGCATCCCGGCATTCGTCGCGGGTGTGCTCGTCGTGCCGCTCGTCTGGGCGGTGGGCCGGGCACTCTATTCGCAGTCCGCGGGACTGATCTCCGCCGCGCTGGCGGCGACGTCGGCGAGCCTGACGCTGTACTCGACCAATGCGCGCGGGTACACGATGCTCTGCTGCCTGACGCTGGCCGCGGCGCTGGCAGCGGTGCGGCTGCCGCGGCGCGAGAACGTCGCGGGGTGGACCGCGGTCGTGGTGTTCGCGGTGATAGGGCTGTGGACGATCCCGATCATGCTCTATCCGCTCGCGGGAATCGCGCTCTGGCTCTGGGCAGAAGCACGAGCCGGCGACACGGTGATCCCCCCGTCGTCGATGGCGGAGCGACTGCGCTGGACGACGCTGGCGATCGTTGTCGGAGCGACGCTGCTCTATCTGCCGGTCGTCATTCGAAGCGGGCTCGCTCTGGTCGTCGGGAACCGGTTCGTGCGCCCGCAGTCGCGACGGTCGTTCTTCGCTGGATTGCCCGAGTTCTACGATGAGGTCTGGAGCGACTGGGTGCGAGGGTGGCCGTGGTGGCTCGCACTGCTCGTCGCAATCGGGGTTGTCATGGCGACGGTGCTTCGCGGATCGCGCGCGCGGCGAAGCGTGTCGCTCGCTGGCGCCGCGGCTGTCGCCGCAACGGTGCTGCTGCTCGTCAATGGACGCATCCCCTACGTTCGCGTGTGGCTCTACCTGCTGCCACTGACGCTGGTTGCCGCGGGCGGGGGACTCGTCCACGCCTGGCGGCGCATCGCGGATCGTGCCACTTCACTTCAGCACCCTAACGCGGGGCGGGCGGCGCTCGGCGCGATGCTCATTCTCGTTGCCGCCGGCGGCGCGTCAGGCACGATCTCGAGCAGGGTCGTGTGGCGCGCTGGCGATACCGGCACGTTTCCGTCGGCACGCGCGACGGCCAACGAGCTGCTCGCGCGCGCGCAACCGCGCGACCGTGTCGTCGCAACGGCGCCGAGCGACCTGCCGCTCGCGTACTACCTCGGCGCGAGCGCACGGGGACGCGCGCTGCTCGCGGCAACGCCCGATTCGGCCGGGCAGATCTGGGTGGTCGTGAACGACACCGAAGGACAGGATGTGAACGTGCTGCTGCGGAGAGCGGAGATCATGATTTCCGATTTCTCTTCGCCGCGTGGCACGTGGAGTGACGAGGGCGTGCGGCTGTTCGTGCTCGAGCGTCAGCGCCCGGGCTGCGTTCTGGCGCCGCAGCGCTGCCGTTAGGCTCGCTATGTGACGCGGTGTGCAGGTTAGATGTGTGCTGTATCACAGCATGATGAAATCCTCATCGTAGATCGCTGGCGGTCGAGGCTGTCGTGATGCGAAGGTTCGCAAGTTGCTAATTGCGCAGGCATCACGACCATTCTGAATTCACAAGGAGACGACCGAATGCATACGACCAAAGTCCTGACCCTCTGTCTCGTCGGTGCCGTTGCGATGACGGGCTGCGCAACGCGCGGCCAGTTGAAGCGCGGACTCGCGCAGCAGCAGGCGGCACTCGAGTCGGAGCGTGCGCAACGGATGTCGGCAGATAGTGCATACGCCGCGCAGCTTGGCGCGGTGCAGACCGACGTCGCGTCGCTGCGCAGCGACCTGCAGAACCTGCGGACCGAGTTTGGCGCGAAGATCACCGCGATGGAAAACGGCGTGAAGGTGACGTTCCCGCTGAACTTCGCGTTCGACGACGCCAACGTCCGCTCAGAAGACCAGCCGGCGATCGACAAGTTCGCTGACGTCGCGCAGAAGCACTTCACCGGTTCGGTGATCACCGTGGAAGGCTTCGCGGATCCGGCCGGTACGCAATCGTACAACCTCGAGCTGTCGCGGCGCCGCGCCGATGCAGTCCGCTCGCTGCTGCTCGCAAAAGGCCTCGGCGCC
>JANMAM010000185.1:0-6481 GCA_031359795.1 Gemmatimonadaceae bacterium | reverse complement strand
GGCGCCGAGGCGGCGAATTATCCGTTCTGCACCGTCGAGCCTAACGTCGGAATGGTCGAGGTCCCGGATCCGCGGCTTCCGAAGCTCGCCGATGTCGTGCAGCCGAAGCGGACGGTGCCAGCCGTCGTGCAGTTCGTCGATATCGCCGGCCTGGTGAAGGGCGCGGCCGACGGCGAGGGGCTCGGCAACAAGTTTCTCGCGAACATTCGCGAGACCGATGCGATCGTTCACGTCGTTCGCTGCTTCGACGATCCTGACGTCACCCACGTGATGGGCGCCGTCGACCCGGCCCGCGATCGGGAGGTCATCGAATTCGAGCTCGCGCTCTCAGATCTCGCGGTCGTCGAGAAGCGTCTCGACAAGACGCGGCGCACCGCCAAGACCGGGGACAAGGAGGCGGTCGCGGAGCTTCCGGCCCTCGAGCGCGCGCACAAGCAGCTCGCGGAGGGCAAGGGGCTCTGGTCGATGAAGCTCTCGCCGGAAGATCTCGCCTACCTGCAGCCCCTCTCGCTGCTGACCGCGAAACCGGTGCTCTACGCCGCCAACGTGACCGACGCTGAGCTGTCGGGGACCGAGGGCGACTACCTCAAGGCGCTGCGGGTCGCGGTCGCCGCCGGTGGCGAGCAGGCCGAAGTCGTACCGTTCTCGGCCAAGATCGAGGCCGAGCTGGCCGAGCTCCCGCTCGAGGATCGCGCCGAGTTCCTCCAATCGTTAGGCATCGAGTCGGCGGGACTCGATCGGCTGATCTTCGCCAGCTATCACCTGCTCGGACTCCAGACCTACTTCACCGCGGGCGAGCAGGAAGTCCGCGCCTGGACGATCCATCGGGGGGACACCGCGCCCAAGGCGGCGGCCGTGATCCATACCGATTTCGAGCGCGGCTTCATCCGGGCCGAGACGGTGGGCTACGGGGAGTTCGTCGACAATGGCGGCTGGAAGGGCGCCAAGGAGAAGGGCGTCGTCCGGAGCGAGGGCAAGGAGTACGTCGTGAAGGACGGCGATGTGATGCTGTTCCGCTTCAACGTGTAAGCGCACAGGCGGAGGCATTCACCGGGCGTAAGGGCGTTGCCAATGGCTGAGGCCGTAAGTCTCTCTAGGCAGGCTTTCACAGCTCAGTGCAGCCCTCCCACGCCCCGCTCATGCCGAACGACGCGACGAATCCCCGTGGCACCTCGCAGTTCGAACCACTGACCTTCGACGCGACCGCTGCACCAGGCGCCGCGACCTGCACGCAGTGCGGCAGCGCACTTCGCGGGTCGTACCACCTGATCGGAGAGAGCATGGTCTGCGGCAAGTGCCGGTACGCCGCCGAGGGGCAGCTTCAGTCCGGCACCGGTGCCGCGGGGCTCCTTCGAGCCGTGCTGTTCGGGACCGGCGCGGCGATTGTTGGCGCGGTGGCCTATTACGGGTTCGTGAAGATCACCGGCTACGAATGGGCGCTGATCACGGCGTTCGTGGGCATCGGGGTCGGCATGGCGGTCCGAAGCGGGAGCCGCGGCCACGGCGGCCGGAAGTTCCAGCTCGTCGCCGTCGCGCTCACCTGGCTCGCAATGGGCGGATCGCACCTGCCCTTCCTCTACGAGGGCGATGAGGAAGCCGGTTCTACGGCCGCAGAAGCACCGGCGACGAGCGTGCCTAACGCCGGATCGCTCCGCAGCTACGCTGATTCGACGGCCGCGCTCGAGGCGACGGCCGCCGACGACGAGGGTGCGCCCGCCGGGTCGGACGCGAGCGCCGACTCCACGCCGGCCGCAGCCGCGGCGGCGCTCGGAGAGCCGGTGTACATGGAGCAGTCGCTCGGCGCCCGGCTTGGAACGCTCGCGCTCGCGCTTCTCATCGGCCTCTTCGCGACACCGGTGATCATGGCGGTCGCGAGCCCGATCGGCGGCCTATGCACCGCGTACGCGCTCTACCGCGCGTGGAAGACCAATACCGGAAACCCGCCGCTCGCGGCGAGCGGACCTTACAGGTTGCAGGATGGGACCGACCGCGCCGCTGCCGTTTGAGCGGTAGTGGGGTATGACGGCAACACCTCCGACCGCAGAATCTCGCTGAATCGATGACGTCGTCCGCGCGCCCGCTCGCCGCCCCCTGCGCCACCTGTGGCGCGGAGCTTCCATCCTCGCTGCTCGCCTGCCCGAGCTGCGGGACGCTCGTGCATGCTGGCGAGTTGACCCAGCTCGCCGGGCGCGCGCAGGAAGCCGAGCGTCAGGGCGAGAACAGCGCGGCGCTGTCAACCTGGAAGAGTGCGCTCGAGCTGCTCCCGCCTGACGCTCCGCAGCGGGCGGCGATCGAGGCGCGGATCGCGGCGCTCCACGACCTGCTCGTCGCCGGCGCCCCCTCGACAGCCGAGCCGAAGCACGGCGGCATCGGCAACGCCTGGAAGAGCAAGGGAGCGCTCGCCGCGCTGGGCCTGTTCCTGCTCAAGTTCAAGACGGTCATTTTCCTGGTCCTGACCAAGGCCAAGTTCGTCCTGTTCGGCCTCACCAAGCTGAAGACGATCCTGTCGATGTTCGTCTTCTTCGGGGTCTACTGGACCCGCTATGGCTGGAAGTTCGCGTTAGGCTTCGTCGTCTCGCTCTACCTGCACGAGATGGGGCACGTCGTCGCGGCGCGACGCTTCGGAATCAAGGCGAGCGCGCCCGTGTTCATCCCCTTCGTCGGCGCCTTCATCCTGCTCAAGGAGGCGGTCACCGACGTCCGCGTGAACGCGCGGATCGGTCTCGCCGGCCCCGTTTGGGGGCTCGGCACCGCGCTCGTGTTCTACCTCGCCTTTCTCGCGACCGGCAGCCCGCTGCTCGGCGCGATCGCCGGATTCGGCGCCTGGATCAACGTGTTCAACCTGATCCCCGTCTGGACGCTCGACGGCGCGCGTGGATTTACATCGTTCACGAAGGTCGATCGCTGGTGTGTCGCCGTCGCGCTTGGATCGATGGCGGCGGTGCTGCACTACCGCCCCGAGGTGCACGGCCAGGGACTCGTCGTCATTCTCGCCGTGATCGCTGCCGGTGCCGCCCTCATCGGCAAGCCAGCCGAGAAGAGCGATCGGCCGATGGTCGCCCTCTACCTGTTCCTCGCCGGATCACTGATCGCGATCGCGGCGACGGCGATGTCCGCGACCGCGGGCGGCTCCGGCGTCGGGTTCTGAGCCGCACGTAAGGCAGGACCATGTGGCCGCGAGATCGGGCGTCGGCTTGTAATCCCCCCCCGGCTCGCCTAGATTCCACGCACAATCGAAGTTAGGCGTTCGAGCGCCCTGCTCGCGCCAAACCTCTCCTCCCGCTCCGGCAACCAGCGGGGGGCAGCCATGACCACAGGGAGGATTGCCACGACATGAGCCGCCAATATGAGGCGGTGTATGTCTTCGATTCTGCACTCGAAGACAGCGCCATCACCGAAAAGCTGGGCCGTTTTCACGCCCTCATCGACCCGATCGGAGAAGTTGCCGTCGACGCATGGGGCCGGCGCCAGCTCGCCTACAAGATCGGCACGAAGGAGACGGGCTATTACGCCGTCGCCCGCTTCGAGGCCGAAGCCGCGGGACTGCCCGAGTACGAGCGCGCCATCCGCCTCGACGACAGCGTGATCCGCCATCTCATCACTCTCCACGAGCACGATCTCGGCGCACCGCCGATGACGCCCGAGGAGCAGGCCGCGGCCGCGAAGCGCCGCGAGGAAGACGAGGACGACGACGAATGAAGATGATGCGCCGTCCCACCAAGACGTGTCCCTTCTGCGAAACGCGCGTCAGGCACGTCGACTACAAGGATGACCGCACGCTCGGCCGCTTCATCACCGAACAGGGAAAGATCCTGCCCAGCCGGTTGAGCGGTGTCTGCGCGCGCCACCAGCGCCAGCTCGCCACCGCGGTGAAGCGCGCGCGCTACCTCGCCCTCGTCCCGTACATCAAGGGACACCAGGGTTGAGCTGACGGTCACGTCGAGCTCATGAGCGACGAATCGGTTGCGGTCGCGCCGCGGGAGCAGGGATGGGCCGGTGTCCTCCTTGCGCTCGCGGCGTTCCTGCTCATCCCGGTGATCCCGGTTGCCGGAGCGCTCTTTCCGGTCACCGAGGGCTGGGTGCTGTTGCTGCCGGCGATCGCGACCTGCACCCTGCTCGGCTGGTGGGCGGGAGGTCGCGCGTCGCTGGCGGTGTTCTGGATAATTCTCGCCGCGTTCACGCTGCTCGGAAGCCGCGCAAGCTGGGGTCCGTACGGCACGCTGCTTCGGGCGTGGGCGATCATCCTCGCCGGCGCGTTCGGCGTCGTCGCGCTCGTCGACACACGGCGGCCGGTGTTCGCTCGCGCCCTGTCATCGGTCGGCATGACGCTCGTCGCCGCGTTAGGCATCACCATCGCCCTCCGCTCACCAGCCGGGGTGGTCGGGCGGGTCGTCGCCGAGCAGCTCGATCGGCGCAACGCATCGGCGGTTGCGCAGCTGCGAACGCTGGCCAGCGACCAGCCGGATGCGTGGGCGCGCATCGTCAAGCAGTATCCGCCCGGACGTTCGCCGCTCGATGACGTCGCGGAAATGCTCCGCACGATGACGAAGGCGGGGCAGGCAGCGTTCCCCGCTCTGCTTGCGCTGCAGTCACTCGCCGCGCTCGCGTTGGCGTGGGCGCTGTACCATCGGCTGTCGCGCACGCGGATCGGCCCTCCGGTCGCTCCACTGCGCGAGTTCCGGTTCAACGACCAGCTGGTCTGGGGGCTGATCGCCGGCCTAACGGTCCTGCTTCTGCCCGCCGTCGCTCCATCCCGCGCCGGCGGCGTCGGCATGCTCCGGTCGTTTGGAGTGAACCTCGTTGTTTTCTTTTTGTCGCTCTACGCACTGCGCGGACTCGGAGTGATCTCGTGGGTGCTGTCGCAGCGCACCGTCTGGATCCTGGTCGGCCTCTCGGTGCTGCTCGCACAGATCCCGATGATGCAGACGATCGCGACATCGGGGCTGCTCTCGCTCGTCACCGCGGCCGGACTGCTCGGCCTCGCGGATACCTGGTTTGATTGGCGCCGCCTGGCGCGCCCGCTCAGCAACGTGCCATAACATCCCGTAACGCTCGGAGTTTCCCATGGAAGTCATTCTGCGACAGGCGGTCGACGCACTCGGCCACACTGGCGACATCGTCAAGGTCTCGGCGGGCTACGCCCGGAATTTTCTCCTCCCGCGCGGCATCGCCTACGAGGCGACGCCGGGCAACAAGAAGCGCCTCGAGCAGGAGCGCGTCCGCCTCGAGGCCGCCGAGGGCGAGCGCCGCGGAACGGCGCAGGAGCTCGCGACCAGGCTCGAGCAGGTATCGCTGACGTTCTCCGCTCGTGTCGGCGAAGAGGGCAAGCTGTTCGGATCCGTCACCACCGCCGACATCGCGCACGAGCTCGAAAAGCAGGGCCTCCACGTCGAGAAGCGGCAGATCGATCTTCACGAGCCGATCAAGGCGCTCGGGGTCTACCGCGTCCCCGTCCGCCTGCACGCCGATGTGAAGCCCGAAGTGCGGGTGTGGGTGATCAAGGGGTAGTTAGCTGTGAGCCGTTAGCCATTAGCTGACGGTCAGAGGGGCCAGGGGCCGGGGGCCAGGGACTGACGGACGTCGTTCCCTGGCCCCTGGCCGCTGGCCCCCAGTCGTTGACGCCGTCGCGCTCACCGCTAACGGCTTATGGCTAACGGCAGTAGTCCGAGTGGCTCGCCTCCTGCAACCCAACCCCCTGGCGCGCAGCGGTTGCGTTGCGTCCGCTTGGTCCGGACGGAACATTGCACGTCGTTTGGAGTTGTAGCGTACTGAATTCTGCCCGCCCCAATCGTTCCGGTTTTCATGGCATCTGTTACCGCCCTTCCGTCCTCTGCCGCGCTGGCTCAGCGCGCGGCAGCGTTCTGTCTCGACCTGAAGGCGAATGACGTCGTCATCCTCTCGCTGAAAGGCGTTTCGGACATGGCGGATTTCTTCATCATCGCGAGCGGGACGTCCGATACGCATGTCCGCTCGATCGCCGACCACGTTGCGACCGAGATGAAGAAAGAGGGGACTTCCGTTCAGCATGTCGAAGGGCTGACCCAGGGACGCTGGGCGCTCCTCGACTATTTCGATTTTGTCGTACACGTCTTTCACCCGTCGCTCCGCAGCTTCTATCAGCTCGAGCGCCTGTGGGGAGATGCGGAAGTGATCCCCGTCGAAGTGCAAGGAGGCGCTCAGTGACAACTCGTTCCCGCCTGGTGCCGGCGTTCGTCGCCGGCGTGCTGGGTCTTGCCATCGGCGCCTCCCGGGCGCAGGCACAGGAATACTTCGGCCAGAACCAGGTCCAGTACGATCATTTCGACTGGAAGGTGATGGAGACCGAGCACTTCCTCATCCACTACTACTCGAGCGAGCAGACGGCCGTCTACGACGGCGCGCGCATGGCCGAGCGCGCCTACGCGCGGCTGTCGCGCGTGATCGGCTATCAGTTCCGCGAGAAGAAGCCGATCGTGCTGTTTGCGTCCCGCTCCGACTTCGG
>JANMAM010000175.1:0-1746 GCA_031359795.1 Gemmatimonadaceae bacterium | reverse complement strand
CTCGTCGGCCAGCACGATGTTCGCGAACACCGGCCCGCGGGCGAAGGTGAACGCGCGCCGGCCGCTCGTCTCGTCGAGGATCTCGGTGCCGGTGATGTCGCCCGGCATCAGGTCGGGCGTGAACTGCACCCGCGAGAACCTCAAGTCCAGCGCCTCGGCCACCGTCCGCACCAGCAGCGTCTTCGCCAGCCCCGGCACGCCCACCAGCAGCGCGTGGCCGCCAGCGAGAAGGGCAGCGACGAGGTTGTCCACCACCTCGTGCTGCCCGACGATGCGCTGCCCGATCTGGACCGTCAGCTCGCGGCGGGCCTGGGCCAGCCGGGCGAGCAGCTCGAGATCGGCCGAGTCCGACCGCGTCGCGTTAGGCGCGCTCACGCGGCCGGACCCCGGTGCGTCAGGGAAGCGTGAACTCGGCCCGCTGCTCGAGCGGATAGTTCGAGCTCGCCAGCGTCGCGACGACCGTGAACCGGCCGTGCCGGCCCTCCGGGCTCCAGCTGTCCTCGTAGACGCTCGCGTCGTCGCTGCCTAACGGCTTGGTCATGAACGCCGAAGTGAACATCCGCGTCCGGCTCCACCGCCAGACTTCGGTGCCCGCCGAGTCGAGCACGGTGAAGTCGTGGGTCTGCGAGTTCGGGAAGTCGAGCTCGACCCCCTTCACGCTCGCGTTGGTGATCGCGAGCGCGAACGTGACCTCATCGGTGACTTCGACACCGAGGTTCGCGACGAGCGGCGCCGACAGTGGCGCGTGCTTCTGCCTAACGGTGACCGTCGGGGCGGACGATTCGGACGTGCGGGTGCGGGGGCCGCAGGCGAAGGCGACGAGGCCGCAGGCGAACAGGCTGACGATGAGGCGGGTCTTCATTTCGAACGGAGCGGGCTGAACGTGCGCGATTGCAGGGCGGAACACGGCGCGAGCAACCGAGGCAGCTCACTGGATCGTCCACGCCCATCTTATATGCCCAGAGACGAATAGTCAACGCGGCCGTCACGGCGTAAGTGAAAGCCGCTCAGCGACTTGGTCGCACCCGAATCGTCTTCGGGGCCTCTTCGGAGCACCCGCTCCGGGAGCTTGTGAAATTTTTCTCAAGCCTCTAGGTTTCGCTCTGCGATGGCGAGCGAAAAAGGGGGGCCAGCGGCCGGGGGCCAGGGAGCACCGACCGCCGCGAGGGGACCGGGTGGCGGAGCCTACGCGGGTTTCGGGCTCCAGTTCGTCGTCGCGCTGCTCTTCTTTCTCTGGCTCGGACAGTGGGTCGACCGGCGCCTCGGCACCGCGCCGGTCTTTCTCCTCATCGGAGTCTTCGCCGGCGCGGGTGGGTCCTTCTACGCAATGTATCGAAAGCTGATGGCGGCGCAGGAACGGGAAGAGCAGGCGATCCGCGAGGCAAGGCTCGCCGCAGCGGCCGATGCGGCGCGCGACGCGGAAGTCAGGCGCAACCTCGAGGGGCGCCAGTGACCAGCCGCTCGCCGACGCTGGTCAGCCCGAGATCGGCCGCCGGCGCCCTGATCCGCTTCACGCTCTTCGGGCTCGCCGCGATCCTCGTGGTCGGACTGCTGCTGGTGAACGTGTACGGTGGAATGGATGAACGACGGGCGATCCTCATCAGCGCGTGCATCGCCCTTCCGCTTCAGGTCGCGACCTTTGCGATGGTCCGGGCCGTTCCGCGGGAGCACGTGATGTCGGCGTGGGCCGGCGGGGCACTGATCCGCTTCGCGGCCCTGTTCGTGTATGGCTTCGTGCTGGCGAAG
>JANMAM010000149.1:0-4027 GCA_031359795.1 Gemmatimonadaceae bacterium | reverse complement strand
ATTGAAATAGTGGAACTTCGCCTCCCAGCAGCCAACCGCGGCGTCATGCATCGCCATGTTCAATAGCGCGAACGAGCGCGCCGCGCGCACTTCGCTCATGCTGGCGTCCCGGATATAATCCGACGCGATGGTGTTCCAGTGGCCCGGCGGCGTGTACGTGCCGGCGCCGTCGTTCCATTTGAGCGCGATCGCCAACTGCCCGCGCGTCAGGTGATCCACCGTCGCCTTCACCTCGGCGGTTTCCTGTTTCATCTGCGCCGATGAAGTCGACGGCGGGGGTGGGGGGCGTACGGCCAGCAGCTCGGCCGGCGTCATCATCCAGGTCTGGACGCGCCCGAAGTACGGGAGCATCGGCGGCCGAGCGGGACTCTCCTGGCTGACCCAGGCGATTTCGCCGCGTGAGGCCGCGGAGTCGGCGAACGCATGCCACTGCCCGGGTGCGCCGACGGCGCCCTTCATGCCATCGGTGCCGGCGCGGGCGAGGAACGCGGCGGCGACCGACTTGCCTAACGCGAGGCCGGCGCTGATGTCGCTGGCGGTTGCCTTGCCCGACCAGAACGCCGCGTTCCGCTGTTCGGCCGCCTTCTGTGTGATCTCCGGCAGGGCTGCCGGGAAGAGCGCCTTCAGCAGTTCCACGCTCACGCCCGACAGCACAGCGTCCTCGGACGGATACGACGGGAGGTCGCCTAACGGTACGAGCGCCCTGATCGAGTTGTCGAGCTTGGCCGGCGAGGCGCGATTGTACTGGAACTTCCAGTACCAGGCGGCCTTGAGCGCGTCGCTCTGCGCGGCGCTGACGTAGCTGTATGCGCGCGCGGCGTAGGCCGGGTTGGCGAACGGAAACGCCGGGTCGGCGAACGGGTTCTCGGGGTCGGGGACCGGGTAGGTGGCGTCGGTGGCGGGCGCGGGTGGCAGGTTGTAGCGCGCGACGAGCTCGCGCATGATCTCGTTCCAGCGGAGCACGCCGCCGCCGCTCCAGTACTCGATGGAAGTGCGCTGCGCGCTCGTCAGGTTCGCCTGCGCCGACTTGATCGCTGTCAGCTCGGCGAGGTACGCGGGAGAGGTGGGTGCAGCTGGAACGGCCACCGCGAACTGCGAGGGGCCCGTGAGCACGATCATCCGCCAGCTGCCGGCGGTCGCATCGAGGCTTGCCGGACGGAGTGGAGGAAGATGCCCGCCTGGCGCGACGGCGTTGTCGCACCCCGCGGCGTAGAGCGCCGCGCCGCACGAAACCGCGGCGAGGCCCGTCAATCGACGACTCGACAGGTTCATGTCATCCCCTCCGCCTAACGGTTGACGGCGTAGGTCACGCCGGCGGTGAATGTCTCCGACTGGCCGACGTTCCGGCCACGGACGGTTCGCATCGTTCCGACGTGCACCGACACGCGCTTCGGGACGCTCAACGTGTACATGACGGACCCACCGGCCTTGACGAAGTCCATCCGGTTCGACACGAACGGCATGTCCTGGCGGCGGATGTCACTCCCGCCTAACGTTTGCTGCCGGGTGACCACCAGCGGAATGCAGAGCCGCCCGACGCGGTAGCCCGCGCTCAGGGTGTAGTCCGTGACGTCGGGCATCTCGACCTCGTTGGTGAGGTAGAGCCGGCCCTCGGTGTAGTAGGCGGGGCGATCGAGCCTGACATTCCGCCGCCAGGTATACCCGCTCGATGCGTTGACGAACCACCATGCATCCGACTGCAGGTTGACGAGCATGCGCGCCGACGCACGCCTGCTCGCGCTGCCGATCGAGAGCGGCAGGTAGTCCGGCGTGTAGTTCGAGGCGGGGATGCCCGCTGATCCGACGATGATCGCGCTGAGCGCGGCGTGCCCGGTGAATGGCGTCTTCAGCACGCGGTAGCGGCCGGAGACCGAGAAGTCCTGTACGCCGCTCATCTGGCGCAACGTGCCCTGGCTCGCGCTGGTGGTGACGTACGGAAGCATCGCGGTGACGTCGAAGCGGCCCGTCACGCCATACGACACCATCATCGAGGTGCTCTGGGTCGTCAGCGTCCCGATGTTCTGGTTGCTGCGCTTGAGCGTCCCCTCCCAGTAGCGGCTCCAGCTGTCGGTCGAGTATGCGACGCCGATGTCGAGCGCATGCTTCGGCAGGATGGGCAGCATGTCGTCCATGCCCTGTGCGTAGACCGCCTTCGACCCGGCGACCAGCGCGATCGAGAGCGCGACCTTCACTGCGATTGCTGACTGATCAAGTGGCATCGGACCCCTTCGCATGGGATGGGCGCGCGCGCCCGAGGCGAAAGGGCTCGGGGGGGGCGAGCGGCGGTGGTCGCCTGGACGGCGAATGTGCTGTCCATTGACCACGCTCCGGGCAGATGGCGCACGGAGCGAGCGACTTTGACGGGCCAATGCTGCGCTCGGAGCCGGATTCTGTCAAGCAGAATGCAGGGGCGCGCGCCGCGAAACGCCCGTCCTCAGGCGCGGGATCGCCGGCGTGCCCGCTCGGGGCCCACGCCGGGTGCATCCCCTCGGTCGATTTTGACGCGAATCCGCCCGATTCGTCTTCACGGCAGGGAAATCCATGCGTGCAGTTACCACCGGCGATTGGGCGCGCCCGAGCGCGTCACGCTGGGCAGGACGACGCAGCGCCCTTCCCGGCGATGCATCGAGAAGCGCTCCCCCCAAGGATGAGAGGCTCCGATGATGATCCCAGTGTTTGCACAAACGATGGCTGAGCAGGCGGCCGAACGAGCCGGCGCCGCGGCGTCGACGACGACCAATCTGATCGTGCTTGCGGTGGTCCTGTTGACGATCGCCGCGATCTGGAAGGTGTTCGAGCGCGCCGGCGAGCCGGGGTGGGCGGTGCTGGTGCCGATCTACAACCTGTACGTGTTGACCAAGGTCGCGCGGGTGTCGGGTTGGTGGGTGCTGGCGATGATCGTCCCGTTCCTCGGCATCGTTGCGGCGTTCGTGGTGACGATCGGCGTGGCGAAGCGGTTCGGAAAGTCGACCGGCTTCGGGATCGGCATCGCGCTCCTGCCTTTCCTGTTCTATCCGATGCTCGCCTGGGGCGACGGCGAGGCGTCGCCGAGCCTGGCATAAGCGACGAGGGGACGAATGAAAGCCGGCGGCTGGGTTTCGGCCGCCGGCTTTTTGCTGTCCGCCCCCGCCCGGCGCGAATTGGGCGAAATCTGGCGCTGCGGGCCTGGTTCACGAGGCGGGCCTCGCAGCCTAATCGCGGCTGCGTGGTGCCCTAATGATCGCGCTGCCCTGCGGCCGGATACAAATGAACAGTCTCACGGGCTATTGAGTTAGGCGATCGCTGTGAGATAGAATGTGGGAGCGTTAGTGTGCGCGGTGCGCCGCTAATGCACATTAGATAGTTCTGTCTAATTGGCGTTAGATGGATGCCGTGCTTCTATCGTAGAGGAGATCAATTCAAGAATGGGCGCTGTCGCCTGGTTGGCCAAGAGTTTATTCGAGAGCCTGACTGCTCTCTGGCCCCTCGTCGTCGTTGCATTACTCGCTTTGATTCCGCCCGCTCGCGTGCTTTGGCAGACTAGCGCGGACACTCGTCGCGCGATGACCCGGCGCGCTCAGAAGGGCTGGTGGTTTCCGGTTGTCCTCATCGTGTTTGGCCTGCTGCTTTCTCCGTTCGATACCGGATCAACCCGCGGATCATCAATCGTGACCACGGTGGTGCTACTCGGCATTCCGTTGCTTCACATCGCCTGGATGATTATCGCGGTCCGTCGTAGTCAAAACGCGAGACGCGCGGTTCTGTCCACTCTGACTGCGCAGCTGTGCGTGGACCTGTTGGTGTTCATGCCGGCGATGAGTTTGGCCACAGGGTTTGGTCGGACGTGGAGATGATCGCGCCGCACCCATCTAACGATCGCTGAAGCTGACAAAGCACCGCTTCTGTCGCTCGCTCCGCTCGCATCTATGAGACGTGCTTTGCAGCTTAGCTCTAGGCGTTAGACGGCTACGAATCACAATTGCGAGGAGCTGATGCCCAAAGTCGTCGTTGAATTTGAGCGCTGTGTCCAAGACTCCCAAGATTTCGG
>JANMAM010000154.1:0-1646 GCA_031359795.1 Gemmatimonadaceae bacterium | reverse complement strand
AATTCTTCATCCTCGCTGAAGGCCCGCCGTCCGCCGTGCTCGCCGCCTGGCTCCGCGTGAACCTGCGTGGCACTGATATCGTCGTCGAGGATTGCAGCGAAACGCACGCGATCCTCGCACTCGACGGACCGTACGCCTGGGAGCTGCTTGGCCTCCTCGTTGACCCCGAAGCGATCGGGCTTCCGTACCTGACCTTCTACCATCACGGCGACTCGATCTGCTATCGCGCCGGCAAGACTGGCGAGTATGGCTATGGGATCATCGCCAGGCGCGACGAAGCGGAGCGGCTCGAGAAACGGCTCGTCGAAATTGGCAGGGCGTTCAATCTCCGCCGCGTGGGTCGCGAGACGCTCGAGCAGTGCGCTCTCGAGAACTGGTTCTTCAACATCAGGCGCGAGGGGGCGGAAGCGGTCACGCCGATCGAGCTCCAGCTGCAGTGGCGCGTCTCATACCAGAAGTCCTTCGCCGGATCCGACGCGCTGTCGAGGCGGCGGCGCGACGGAGCGAAACAGCGCCTGACGTCGCTCCTCATGAACGGCGAGATCGCGCGCGGCGACATCGTCTCTCTCGAGGGGAAGCCAGTCGGCCGGATCGTCAACGCCGGCTTCTCGCACGTCCGTGCCGAGTGGATGGCGCTCGCGCTGATCGACGTCGCCTGGGCATATCCCGGAATCGCCAGCTTCGCAGTTGCGGGGCGAGCCGGAACAGCCACGGCCCGCTCGGTCAGCCCGCCCGTCCTCAACAACCGGAGCCTCAGCGTCAGTCCGCAGCTCCACAGCTACGCGACGCGGCAGGAGTATCCGATGCCCGACCTGGTGAGGCGTTAGGCGGTGCGACGGTTCGAGAACAGGAACGTGCTCATCACCGGCGCCTCACAGGGGATTGGTCGCGCGATCGCCGAGGCGTTCGCGAGCGAAGGCGCGCGCGTCGGCATTGGCTACCGCACGCACGACGCCGAAGCGCAGAAGTCACTCGAGCTGGTCGAGGCGGCCGGCGGCACGGCCGTGCTGCTCAAGTTCGACGTGCGCGACCCCGCCGCGGTCGAAACAGCGTTCGGCTCGTTCACCGGTGCCGACACGGCGCTCGACGTGCAGGTCAACAACGCAGCGGTGTTGCGCGACCAGTTCGCGGCCTTCCTCTCGCCCCCCGAGTGGGACGACGTGATCGCCGTGAATCTCAATGGCACGTTCTACTGCTGCCGGAGCGCCGTTCGGGCGATGCTGCCGAGACGGCGCGGCGCGATCGTCAATGTCGCATCGATCGCCGCCGTGCGCGCGCGCCCGGGCCAGTCGAACTACGCGGCCTCGAAGGGGGGAGTGATGTCATTGACCCGCACGCTCGGCGCCGAGCTCGCCCCGCGAGGCGTGCGCGTGAACGCGGTCGTGCCGGGAATCGTCAACTCGGGAATGGGCCGCCGACTCGACCGGCGTGTCGCGGACCAGGCCCGCGCCATCGTGCCCCTCGCCCGACTCGGGGAGGCGGCCGAAGTCGCGGCGGCAGTGCTGTTCCTTGCATCCGATGACGCCAGCTACATCGTTGGGCAGAGTCTGATCGTCGACGGCGGGCTGGCACTGTGAGCGCCGCCCTCGTGAACGTCAGGCCTGACGACCTGTGACGACCGCCTTCCTGTTCGCGGGGCAGGCGAG
>JANMAM010000152.1:0-11757 GCA_031359795.1 Gemmatimonadaceae bacterium | reverse complement strand
TATCCGGCAATCAGAGTCAGCGCGGCCGCGGTCCAGAGCATCGTGCTGCGCGAACGACCAGTTGTGACGGTTTGAGCCATAATCCTGTAGTCTACCCGATCAAGTGGAATGGTGTCAAGCGGTTGCGCCGCTGGACGGCGGTTGCTGGCCCCCGTTCGGGCCGGCGCCGCGCTCGCCATTTGGCACCTGATCGGGTTGCACGGTTTCCTCGCCGAGGAGCGCCGCCAGCGCGCTTTCGCGGATCGCTCGGTCCGAGGCGGCATCCGCCGCTCGCAAGCCCTCGAGCCGCCGGCGGTTCCGGCGACGCCGGGCAAGCCACAACGGAAGGAGCGTGACACCGCCGAGCAGCCCGAGCAGCGCAAAATCGGCGGTGAGGGCGAGGCCCCCGTACCGGCGCCGCGTCCGATCGCGCCAGCGCTGGTCGAAATCGGCGAGCGTCAGGCCATACGCCTGCCTGACGGCGCGATCCATCGATTCCGTCTCCTTCCAGTAGGCGAAGAAGAGCGAAAGCCCGCGCGTCGCGTCGATCGCCGCGAGCTCGGCAACGGCGCGATGCGCGAGCGCATAGCCTTCCTCGGCGCGCTGAGCGCCGCCGGTGAAGTAATTGTCGAGCGAATCGATGCTCGGCACGCGCCGGAGGACGAGCGCGACACTCGCCGCGAGGACTTCATCGCGCCCCCACTCCCCGGCGGCGAAGCTCGCATACCCTTCGTCGAACCAGCGCGGCGGAAGGTTGCCTAACGCTTCGTGGAGCGCGAGATGCGCGAGCTCGTGGCGGAACGTCGCCACCGGGTCGCCGGCCCGCGCGCCGGCATCCCGTCCGTGGATCACGATGCGCCGCGATTCGGGAAACGCGATCGCGGCACCCCACTCCGGTGCGCCTGGCCCGACCCAGCTCCGAAAAATGCGCGCGTCAGGGGCGATCGCGACGAGCACGCGCTCGAGCGGCCGGGGCAGCCCGGGGAAGGTGTCGTTGGCGAGCGCGGCGCTGGCGAGCGACCGGGCCAGGCGTTCGTCCTCGGGATAATGGACGAAGGTGAGGCGGCCGGCGTCGAGGCGCATCGGGGCACCCGACTGGCCCTCTGCGCTGCGAGCCGGGACCGCTGCGATGAACGCGAGCGCAAACAGCGGCGCCGCCAACCAGCCGAACAGATTACACCGCCGCAGAACGCCGGTCAGGCGTCGCGCGACGGTCCTCCACCCGACTCGACCAGCGTCAGCATCTCGGCGCAGCGCTTTCCCCATGGATTGAACTTGTTCGCCGCGAACCCCTCGCGCCACGCCGCCACGGCCGCGTCGCGATCGCCGTGGAACCAGTTGGCGCGACCGAGCTCGTAGTGCGCCTCGATCAGGTTCGGCCCGAGTGCGATCGTCTTCCGGAAGAAGTTCATCGCGTCCTCGTACATCTCTCGCTCGAGATACACCAGCCCGAGGTAGAAGTGCGCGTACAGCGTCGCCTTCCGGTCGTTGTCGAGCCGGATCGCCTTCGACAGGTGCTCGATCGCCTCGCCGAAGATGCGCTTCTTCAGGCAGATGTAGCCGACGTTGATGCGCGCCAGCGCATTCGCCGGCTGCTTCATCAGGACCTTCGAGAAGTTGAGCAGCGCGTCGTCGTACTTCTGGTCGAGCATCTGGGCCCAGCCGAGCAGGGCCTCGCTCTGCGGATCGTTAGGCGAGAGCTCGAGTGCCCGCGCGAGCGCCGTCTCGGCACCGGCATAATCGCCGAGGGAGAGCCGGCTCCATCCCTTCTCGATGAACGTCGACGCGCCGATGTGGTCCGAGTGGACGACCGGCTTCTCCCCGGTGAACTGCGGGGCCTGCGACGGTGCGCCGGGGCCCTGCTGCTTCCATCGCTCGACGAGGCTCTTCACCTCGTCCTTGAGCGCGGTCAGGTCGGTGAGCTGCGTCTCGACCGCCTTGAACAGCGCAATGATCTCCTGCTTGACCGTCTCGCGCTCCGCGCCGGCCAGCGTCGGCACGAGCCGGGCCTCGATCGCCTTGTAGCGGTCGCGAAAGGACTGCTCAGCCATGCGCGGAGCCGCCGTCAGGCTTGCGGCGCCGCATCCGCGGCGGTTGCCTGTTCGAGCACGAGACGCTCGCCGGTGGACAGCAGCCGGGCGACGTCGAGGAACACGACCAGCCGTTCGCCGCGGCGCACGATGCCGAGCAGGTACTCCCCGGCGAGGCCGCGGAAGAGCGGCGGGGGCGGGGCCAGCTTCCCGGCGTCGAGCGGAGCGACGTCGAGGACCGCGTCGACGACGCCGCCGATCCATTCCCCGCTGGCATTGAAGATCAGGATGCGCGTGTCGGGGCCAGCCGGCGCCGACGGCAGCTCGAAGCGATTGCGCAGGTTGATCAGCGGCACCACCCTGCCCTGGTAGTCGATCACACCGTCGATCCACGCCGGAACGTTAGGGACCGGCGTCGGCGGCTGGTAGCGAAGGACGCGCTCGACCGAGTAGATGTCGGCGGCGAACAACTCGTCGCCCAGTCGGAAGGTGACGATCTTCGAGACCGTCGCCGTGTTTTCGGTGCTCATGGTGTCTCCATTGGCTGGCCGGCGACACAGGCCGCGACCAGTGCGCCGGCGTCGACGATCGCGACCAGCTCCTTCCCGTGATGGGCGACGGCGAGCAGGATGCCGTCGGCGTCATTCGTCCCGGGCGCTTCATGAACGGTGGCGAGATCCACCTGGAACACATCCTCGACGTCATCGACCGCGAGGCCGAGTCGCCGCGTATCCGCGCGGACGAGGAGCGCGGCCTGCGCCTCGCCGCGCAGCGCGACGCCGAGCACCTGTGCCGGTGAATAGACGGGTGTCAGCCGCCCGCGCAGGTTGAATGCGCCGAGCATAGAGGCCGGCATCTCGGGGAGATGGTGGATTTCCGGCAGCGTCACCGCTTCCTCGACCGACGCGAGATCGGTCGCGAACAACTCGTCGCCGACGCGGAAGAGCAGCAGGTCGGCAACCCCGCTCCGGTTTCGCACCCGGTCGCGGAATGGCTGGCGGTCGTTCTCCGACGCTTGTTCGTCGTCGAAATCGGGTGGTGCCATCGCGGCGAGTCGTCGCATGAGCGACGTCGCGTAATCTTCGGTCGCGGGAACCACGGGCAGCGCAGCGGGCGGAGTGAACTGCGTCAGCGTGGCCGCGACCGTCCGCACGCCGACCGGCGGCGTCAGGCGAAACGTGGTCGCGACCTCGACCGGTGACGGCTCCTGATCGCGCTTGTTCTGCTTTGGCTTCTTCTTCATCCGCGGTCCGGTGACGACCAGTTTCCTTCGATCATGGCTGCTGCCTGACGGCGCCGGGCGCTCGAGCGGGAGCTCCGAGCAGCTCGACGATCCCGGCCGCGACCCGCCCGAGAGGGAGGACCCGCTCCGGGCTGGCGACCGTCAGCGCCGCCTGGGGCATGCCGTAGATCGTCGATGTCGCCTGATCTTGGACGATTCCCCTCCCCCCGACGTCCCGGATTGCCCGCAGTCCCTGGGCCCCGTCGCGTCCCATCCCGGTCAGCACGACGCCCACGCATTCGGCACCGAAAACCGTCGCAACCGAGCGAAACATCGGGTCGGCGGCGGGACGCACTCCATGAATCGTCGGCGTCTCGTCGAGCGCGATCGTCACCCGGTCCCGGTCGCGCACCACCCGCATGTGAAAGCCGCCGGGTGCTACGTAGGCGCAGTTCGCTTCAACGAGCTCGCCCTGTTGCGCCTCGACCACGCGCAACGCGCTGAGCGCGTCGAGCCGCTGGGCGAGCGACTTGGTGAAGCCTTTCGGCATGTGCTGGACGATGAATACGGCGGCGCCGATGTCGCCGGGGATTCCCGGCACCACCTCGGCCAGCGCGCGCGGCCCGCCGGTCGAGGCGGCAATCGCGATCGCCCGCGAGGCGCCGCGCGAGCCGAACAGGCCCGATGGGCGCGGGGCCTGCGCGACGAACCGCGGGGCGCCGAGCATCCGCACTCCGCCGAGGTTGACCTGCAGCGCCGCGGCCAGCGCGTTGAGCAGCGTCTCGGCGACGCTCGCGATGTCGAGGCTGATCGGTCCGGATGGCTTCCGCACGAAGTCGAGCGCACCCAGTTCGAGCGCCCGCAGCGTCGGGTCGTCGCGGCCCGTCGCCGCCGCCGCGCTGAGCATGACGACCGGGCGCGGCGTCTCCGACATGATGTAGCCTAACGTCTGCAACCCGTCGAGCTCCGGCATCTCGACGTCGAGCGTGACGATCTCCGGGTCGAGCGCGTGAATCTGGCGGAGGGCGTCGTGCCCATTGCGTGCGGTACCGATGACGCGGAACCCGTCCGACCCGTCAATGATCTCCGTGACGACCTTGCGCATGAACGCACTGTCGTCGACGACCAGCACGGTGTGTCGCCTAGAGGGCGCGGTCACCGGACTTCAGCGATCGCACCAGCACACGACCATCGTCGAGGTGAAAGTACACGCTCCGGCCGTAGTCGCCGCCGACGTCCTGACCAGCCAGCGGGATCCCCGCCTCGGTCAGCGCCTGCCTCGACGACACGACATTCCGCTCGCCCATGTTGATCCCGCCGGCCGGTATCAACGCGCCGAACATGCTCGACCCGCCGGCGATCTTCGCGGTGTACGGGCCCCGCGCTCCGAGCTTCTTCATCTCTTCGAGGAGCAGCGGCACCGCGGTTCCGGGAAACTTTGCGCGGTTATCCTTGTCCCGCGACAATCCCTCACTCGGCAACAGGATGTGCGCCATCCCGCCGATCCGCGCCTGCCGATCGTAGATCGTGATCGCGACGCAGGAGCCGAGGCCGATCGTCGATATGACAATCGGCGCCTTGCCGACCGCGTAGTCGGCGACCCTGACGCGAAGATCGCTCACAACTTCCGGTAGACCCGTTCGCGCGCTTCGATCGCTGCGAACTTGTTCCGAATGCTCCCGAGCAACGTCTCGACTTTCCCGAGGACGAGAATTCCCCCCGGGCGGAGTGCATCGTGGTACCGCTGGAACAGCATCTCCTGCGTTTCGCGATCGAAGTAGATCAGGACGTTGCGGCAGACGATCAGGTGATGGCCCCCGGGCGGCGGCTCCTCGAGCAGGAGATCGCGCCGCTCGAGCGCGATCAGCGCCTTGATCGCAGGCAGCACCGTCGCCGGATAGCCGGCGGTGAAGTAGCGATCGCGGAACTCTTTCGGAGTGTCGGCAAACGCGTCCTCATCGAAGAGCCCGGCTTGCGCGGCGTCGAGGCTGCGCTTGTCGATGTCGGTGCCGAGCACGCGCACACGCTCCGGCGTGGCGGAGCGGCCGCTTCGTTCGCCGGCGCGGAAGAAGAGCGTCGCGAGCGAATACGGTTCCTCGCCTGACGAGCAGCCTGCGCTCCATACCTTGATCAGGTCGGTGTGCGCCGCCCAGATCGCGGGGATGATGTTGTCGGCGAGCAGCGCATACGTCTCCCAGTTGCGGAACAGCTTCGTGACGTTGATGGTCAACGCGTCCATCAGCTTGTCCCACTCGACGCTGTCCCCGTCGAGGATGCGCGCGTAATCGGCGTAGGTATGGACGCCGCGGGCGCGCATGCGGACCGCGATGCGGCGGCGCAGGCATTTCTCCTTGTAGCTGCCGCAGCGAAAGTCGCGCTCCCGGGCGATCTTCGCCGTCAGCTCGAGGAACTCGGCGTCGTCGAGTGCCGCGGTCACTGGAGCACCTTCCGCACGGCGTCGAGGTTGGTGCGGACGATATGATTTTCCGGATCCAGCTCGAGCGCGCGTTCCCAGCACTTGACCGCTTCCTCGCGCTCCTGCCGCTTGTAGCGGATGTTGCCGAGCTTCATGTAGACGTCGTCGCCTAACGATGGATTGAGCTTGATCGCGCGCGTGTACGCGTCGAGCGCCTCGTCGTACTGGGCGTTGCGATAGAGGTAGTCGCCGACGTTCTTGTGCAGCTGTGGCAGGCCGGCGTCCTCGTGCAGTCCCCGCTCGGCGGTGACCGCCGCTTCCTGAAGGCTGCCACGCCGCTCCTGGGCGACGGCGAGGTTGTTGAACAGCGGCGCGGCGTGGCCGTGCACGCCGATCCCCTCGGCGAGGAGCGCGGCCGCGCGATCGAGATCGCCGGCCAGCGCGGCCGCCAGGGCGGCATAGTGGAACCAGGCCGCGGCCGGAGGCCGCTTGCCCCAGAGGGGACGCGCCACCGACAGCGCCTCGTCGGCGGTGGCGACATCGCCGGTCCACAGGGAGAGGACGCCCAGCGACGTCTGGACCCGCGCGTCGGCCGCGCCGCCACGAGCCGCGGCTTCCTCGAGCGCGGCGCGCGCTTCGTCATAACGGCCGAGCCGCTCGAGCGAATAGGCGAGGTTGTGAAAGACCGCATACTTGGCGTTCGGTTGCGATGCCGCTTCGTGGAACGCGTTGGCGGCATCGGGCCATTTGCCCTGCCGCATCAGCACGAGACCCATGTAGAAGCCGGCCGCCCCGTCGCCGGTGCGAAGATCGGCGACGCGCCGAAATTCCCGGATCGCTTCCTCGAGCATGCCGGTCTTGTAGAACGCGATCCCGAGATTTCTGTGTTCGTCGACGCGCGCGTCGGAGATCGCCGGCTCGGGCGCCTTCGTCTTGCCGACGCGCGTGAGGAAGCCGGCGGTGACGAGACCGTACAGCGCCTTGCCAACCGTGAACTCGCCGAGGCCCGACTCGTCGATGAGCGCGGCGACATCGCGGCGGCCGTCGATCAGTGCGATCAGCGTCTCCTGCTCGGTCGTCGGCGCCGCCTCACCGCCGGCGAGGCGTGCCCGGTCGACGTCGAAGACGATGTCGAAGCTCGGGATCTTCTTCTCGATCATCGACCATTCGTCGACGCGGCGGGCTCCCTCGAGGAGCAGCGCGTCGGGATTGATTGACACGAGGAAGTCCTGCTCTTCCGGGCGGATGTCCGCCTCGAAGTTGAACGAGCCCTGCGTCCAGGTGAAGAGGTAGTAGACGGCCTCTTCGATCTGCACGCGCATCTGCTGGTGCAGCTCCTCGCGCTGGATGGCGCCCTGCGAGATCAGGATTTCGCCGAGCCGCTTGTCGCGCTGCTTCTCCTGCGCCTGCACCGCCGCGAGCAGCTGGTCGGTGGAAATGAGTCCGCTCTTGACGAGGATGTCGCCGAGCCGGTCGCGCCGGTTTACGATCGAGGCGTAGCAGATGCGCCCCTTGTCGAAGTAGATGTAGCCGAAGTTGTTCCGGTGCGTGACGCTCAGGCAGCCGGTCTTCTTCCCCATCGAGAGGAGTTGAAGCACGTCGGGGAGCGACGCTTCCTTGAGAGAGCCCTTGATCGCCATCCTATGCGCCCTCGGCGTGGCGGGACGCCGCGCTCATCGCCACTCCTCGATCGTCCGGCCGGTGACGTCCGGCCAGTCCCAGACGACCTTCTCGTCGTCGAGGAAGAATGCGTCCATCGCCCGCGCGTTGACCGGCGCGGGCGCCGCCGCCGATCCGACGCCCTCGAGCTCCGTTCGCGCGAGGTCGACGCCTAACGTGACACCGGCCACATCGGCCGCGGCGACGAGCCGGTTCACGGTACCGATGATTTCGCGGACGCTCGCCGCGGGCCGGTCGCTCAGGTATTCGAGCAATCCATCCTCGGCCGGGGGCTCGACCATGCTCAGATAGCGCGCGTACAGCTTCTCGCGGAGAATGCGGTCCGGCGGCGAAATCCCGACGACGAGCCCGCCCTCGAACCGCGAGCGCAGCCGTTGCTCGAGGCTCTCGAGCTCCTTCGGGCCGCGGTCGCTGGTGAGCACGATCTGCTTGCCTTCGCCGTGCAGCACATTGAAGACGTGAAAGAGCTCCTCCTGCGTCCGCTCCTTCCCGGCCGCGAACTGCACGTCGTCGATGATCAGCGCGCCCGCCGCGCGGTAGCGCGCGCGCCACCGCTCGAGCGTTCCGTCCTGCAGCGCCGCGATCAGCTCGTCGATGAACTCGCCGGCGCGCACATACGACACCGCGATCGCGCCGCCGCTCGCTTCGACGATCTCGTTGCCGATCGCGTTCGCGAGGTGCGTCTTCCCGGTGCCACTCGGCCCGTGGATGAAGAGCGGGTTGTACTTGCCCCCCGGATCCGCGGCTACCGCGTCGGCCGCCTTCACGGCCATCTGGTTCGACGGGCTGACTTCGTAGCCAGCGCGCGTGAACGCCGATGACGGTCCCGGCGGCGGAATCTCCCCCGACTGGGCGCGGCGAACCATGTCCTCGGCCTCGCTCACCCGTTCCGGATCGCGGAACGCCTCGCTCGCGCCTAACGCCGGGTCGAGCGTGTTGACCTCGGTCTCGAGCGCGCGGAGGCGCTCGACCGCGGCCGTATAGACCGCGAGCAGCCCTTCGATGTCCGGCTGCTGCTTGAGGTGCAGCGCCCGCTCCAGTACCGCCGTCCGATAGCCTTCGCCGTTCCAGAAGGCGATCGCCTCGCTGACACGCATTCGCCATGCTTCGACGTTCTGGGCGACGACGCTGGCGACGTCCGACAGGAAGCTGAGGTACTCCCCGCCCATCGACTGCGCCGGCGTCGGCGCCCGCCAGGCCGGCGCGGGCTGGCCGAGCACGACCCGCACCTGGTCGGTGCGGATCGGTCCGCCGAGCTGCTGCATCGCGATCACCCGGTTCAGGGCACCCTGGAGCTCGCGGACGTTGGCGAACTCGGTCTTCGCCAGCTCGTCGAGAACGTTAGGCCTGAGCGCGACGTTGCGCTCCTCGCACTTGTTGCGGAGGATCGCGGCCCGGGTCTCGTAGTCGGGCGGCCCGATGTCGACGATCAGACCGCCCGCCAGCCGCGAGACGAGCCGTTCGTCGACGTCGGCGATCTCGTTCGGGGGACGGTCGCTCGTCATCACGATCTGCCGGCCGCTCCCCTGCAGCGCGTTGAACAGCCGGAGCATCTCGGTCTGCGTCTCGCGGCGGCCGGTGAGGAACTGCACGTCGTCGATCAGCAGCATGTCGACGTGCGAGTAGCGCTGCGTGAAGCTCTGCGTCTGCCCGATCGAGATCGCCGCATGCAGCTGCTCGACGAATTCGTCGAGCGTGACATACTCCGTCTGGAGCGTCGGCTGGATGCTCCGCGCATGGTTGCCGATCGCCGATGCGAGGTGCGTCTTCCCCAGCCCCGACGCGCTGTAGATGAAGAGCGGGTTGTACGCCGACCCCGGCGACTCGGCGACGGCGCGCGCAGCCGCGACGGCGAGCCGGTTGGCCGAGCCGACGACGAAATTTTCGAAGCGAAAGCGAGGATCAGCCTGCACTAACGTGCCCCCGCGCCGGCGCTGAGCTTCTTGAGCACCGACTCGGAGATTCCGCGCAGCGTCTCGAACACACCGTGGCCGTGCAGCGCATCCGCCGCGAAGCTCGGGCACCCCCAGAAGTTGAGCGCATCTTCGAGCTCGGGTACGGTCAGGATCATGTCGGAGGGCAGGTCCTGCTTGTTGTACTGGATCGCGAGCGGGATCTGCCGCGCGTCCATCCCCTGCTCCGTCAGGTTCGCATGGAGGTCCTGCATGCTCTCGATGTTCTCCTGAAGCTGGCGCGCCTGGCTGTCGGCCACGAACACGACGCCGTCGGCGCCCTGGAGGACGAGCTTGCGGGTGGTCTGGTAGTAGACCTGGCCCGGCACGGTGTAGAGCTGGAACTTCGTCGTGAAGCCGGAGATCTGCCCGAGATCCAATGGGAGAAAGTCAAAGAACAGCGTCCGGTCGGTCTGCGTTGCGAGCGACACCATCTTTCCCTTCCGGTCGTCAGGCACCTGCGAATAGATGTAATGCAAGTTCGTCGTCTTCCCCGACCGCCCTGGGCCGTAGTAGACGATCTTGCACGTAATCTCGCGGGTCGCGTAGTTGACGAGTGACACGGAGCGGTGGACGGAGCGTTAGGCGCGCCCGAACAGGGCGGCAAGGTTGTGATTCAGATCCCGCTCGAAGTTCTCGGCGAGCACTACCTGGGGTGGCTCGAGCTCGGGCGCGGCAGCGGCCAGCCGCTGCTCGAACTCCGCGTAGTAGAGCTGCACCAGTCCCAACGAACTTTCCCGGTCGAATACCGAGAGAAAAATGTAGAGCCCACGGCGGGTCTGTGCCGGAGCGATGAAGATCTGTCGCTCCTTCCCCGCGTGGTGCAGCACGTGAAACGGCTTCCCCTCGAGCTGCCTGCCGAGCTCTCCCGCCGAAGCGTGGATCGCCGCCGCCAGCGCGCAGGCGGACATCACGTCGACCGCGCGCGTGAATCCCGACTGCCCAAGCACCTGCCCGCTCGGGTGCAGCAGCAGCGCGAGGCGCACGCGCGCGTCGCTGACGAACCGCTTGAGCGGCTCCTCCACCCAGTTCTCGACGACGGCAACGGTCACCGTCCCACTCCCGCGCTCATGTTTCGAGCACCTGCGTTGCCCGCAGCATCTCGACGCGAATGAGCCCGACGTTCGCTCGCGATTCCGCCACCGTCACCAGCAGCAGGTCGCCGCGCCCGACCGCGCAGACCCGGCCGCGTTCGGCCTCGAGCTGCACGAAGTTCGCGGTCCCCAGCCCGGCGGCGCCCGCCGAGAGCCTGGCCTTGCGATAGAGCGACGCCGCCAACGCGGCGACGACGTTGCCCTTCACCCCGATCTGCAGATTGGAATCGACGATGATACCGTCGGCCTCGCTGACGACCATGCTGCCGAGCACTCCACGCTGGCGCGTGAGTGCGGCGAGCACGTCGGCGAACGGTGTCGCGCTCATCCGAGGCCTCCCGCGAAGCTCCGGGCCCGCGCCGCGGCGCGGTCGAGGAACCGACGCACCATGCCGAGCGGCATCGCGCCGTCCGCGGCCACGAGCAGCAGCCCCTCGCGTGGACCCGGCGCGAGCGCGATCGTCGCGACTTCTGTTTCGACGATGATCTGCTGCCAGTTCCCGAGATCGAGGTGCCGCATCGCCCGCTGCGCTTCATCGCTCACGCCCGTCAATTCCGCGCCCACTTCCTGCGCAACGTCGCGGCCATCGGCCGCGACGTATGCGCCCGCAAGCACGAAGCCGTCCGCGTCGAGGAGCAGCGCCGTCTGGTCGGCATCGCCGATGAGATCGGCGAACAGCGCCCGCGGATTCCGCGCCAGCGCTTCGCGCTCGCGCGCGTCCATCGCCGGCTCCGCCGCCGACGCGGGCGCTGGCTGACCGCTGTTGCGCAGCGTGTCGGACAGCCAGGGCGGCTCGGGCAGCGCACCGCCTGACGGCGCGGGCCTGAGCGTCTCGGCGCGCGTCTCTCCACTCCCGCGATGGTGCTGCCCCGAGATCCGCGTCTCACCGCTGGCGCGCGGACGGAGCGGGATCTCGGGAAGCGGCGGCATCACGGGCTTCCCGTCCGATGGCCGGTCGGGAGCGGGCGGCATGTCGGACATTGGGCGGCCGAGGGCGCGACGCACGTGCGCAAGCGCCGTGATCGTGCTCTGGTCTCCGTCGTCCGCCTCCATCGCTTCGGCCAGATAGCGCTCGGCGTCCTCGAGCTTTCCCTGCCGGAAGAGTACGAAGCCCATCCCCTTGCGTGCACCGGCATGGCGCGGCGCGAAGCGGAGAACCATGTCCCATTCGTCGAAGGCCCGCTCGAGCTCACCGCGGTCCACCGCGATGCGCGCAAGCAGGTCGTGGGCATCGGCATTGTGCGGATGCCGCTCGAGTCCGCGCAGCGCGACCTTGAGGGCGAAGTCGGTTTGCCCCTGCCGGCGAAGTGCCTCGCCTAACGGGAGAAATACCAGACTCGCCGGCTCGCGGGCCAGCTCGTCGCTGAGACGCCGGATCTCGTCA
>JANMAM010000080.1:0-32669 GCA_031359795.1 Gemmatimonadaceae bacterium | reverse complement strand
CGCGGCACGAACTCCACTCGCGCCGTAAATCCGTCCGTCGAGAACATCGACTCGAGCAGCGTCTTCGCGCTGGCTTCGGCGTGCTCGAGGATCTTCATCTCGTACGCCGACTTGCCGAGCTGCGTGCGCGCGAGGCGGATGATCGCGTCGCGGTCCTGCGGGGTGAAGGGGTTCCAGAGGCCACCGCGCTCGTCATAGGTGCGCATGTCGCTGATCTCGACGCCAAGTATCTCGGCTTTCGGGAGCGTGAGCGTGATCGTCTTCGCTTTCTCGTCGACCGCGACCTCGCTGCCGCGATCGAGATTCACCCCCGCGTTGATCTTTCCCGAGACGACGACGAGCGACCGCTTGGTCGACCCGTACCAGGTGTTGTTGTAGGTGACCACGTCGCGCACGCTCGTCTCGCTCGTGACCAGCTTCGCCACCGCCCGCATCCGCTCGACGATGATCGCCTGCGTCACCGACGTGTTCTCGTGCGGGCCGAACAATCCTCCGAGCGCGCTCGTCGCCTGCCGCGTTACCGCGAACACCGCCGCGACGACCAGGAGGAACAATGCGAGGGCGGCGATGACGACGCGGCGAGAGGGCATCATTTCTCGCGACTGAACAATCCGCGCACGACGTCGCCGATGGACTCGGTCTTGAAGTCGCGAAACTCACCGGCATCGAAGAACACGCCGCCGCAGATCGGACACTGCTCGTAGTGGATGTGCACCTGTCCGCGGGCCGTCATCCGCGTCATTCGCTGCCCATCCTTGGGACAGAGCACCGGTTCGACCTTGTCGTATTTCCTCCCGACACCCGAGCTGCCGACATCGAGGTCCTTCGCCGCCGGCGGCTTCACGTCCTGATGCTCGAGCATGTCGAACCACATTCCACGACAGAGTGTGCAGCGGTCCACCGTCGCTTCCGGCGTCCGCACCCGTTCCATGTTCGCCGAACACTTGGGACATTTCATCGATCGCTCCATGAGGCTGCGTTTCATTCTAACGGTTCGCGGTCTCCGCGGTCGAGTGACCGGCAGCACGGCATGGACCTGCTGCAAGCGGTAAGCGGCAAGCAGTTAGCGCACCGCGTTCGACCTGCGCCCCTGCAACGCCGTCCGCTGCCTGCTTGCCGCTTGTCGCTTACCGCCGTCGTACTGCCAGACTCAGTCGGGCGCGGCTAGCTTTGAATGCAGCGGCGTTCATCCGCTGCGCCGATTCACTCGACACTTTCCGGAGCCATCCGTGGCCTCTTCCGCCCCCGCCGTGCCGCGCCCGCTTCCCGCCACCTCGTCGATCGACCAGCTCGCGGTCGACACGATCCGCACCCTGTCGATGGACGCCGTGCAGAAGGCCGACTCGGGCCACCCCGGCACGCCGATGGCGCTCGCGCCGCTCGCGTATTCGCTGTTCACCAAGCACATGCGGCACAACCCGGCTGATCCGCACTGGCCGAATCGCGACCGCTTCGTGCTGTCGTGCGGACACGCATCGATGCTGCTCTACAGCAGCCTCTATCTCACCGGGTACGATCTCGCGCTCGAAGACCTGAAGAACTTCCGCCAGTGGGAGAGCCGCACCCCCGGTCACCCCGAGCTCGGCTACACCGCCGGTGTCGAGACCACCACCGGCCCACTCGGTCAGGGTGTCGGCAACGCGATCGGGATGGCGGTCGCCGAAGCTCACCTCGCCGCGAAGTTCAACCGGCAGGGACACGCCGTTGTCGATCACTACACCTACTTCATCTGCAGCGACGGCGACCTGATGGAGGGGATCTCCCACGAGGCCGCGTCGTTCGCTGGGCACTTCGGGCTGGGCAAGCTGATCGGGTTCTACGACGACAACCACATCACCATCGACGGGCCGACCGAGCTCACCTTCACCGACGACACGGCGAAGCGCTTCGATGGCTACGGCTGGCATGTGCTGCACCTGCCCGACATCAACGACCTTGCCTCGATCGACGCCGCCATTGCCGCCGCGAAGAAGGTCACCGACCGGCCGACGCTGGTCGTGATGCGGACGCACATCGGCTACGGCAGCCCGAACCGGGTCGATACCTCGAAGGCCCACGGCGAAGCGTTAGGCGCGGAGGAGATCAGGCTCACCAAGGAAAATCTCGGCTGGCCTTCGCAGGAACCGTTCTTCGTTCCGCCCGAGGCGCTCGCGCACTGCCGGAAGACGCTCGAGAAAGGCCGCGCCCTCCAGAAGACATGGGAGAACGCGTTCAGCGAGTACCGCTCGGGGTTCCCCGCCGACGCCGCCGAGCTGGATCGCCGGCTCGCCGGCAGGCTGCCTGACGGTTGGGAGAAGGCGATCCCGAACTTCACCGCCGACAACGGCGCAGTGGCCAGCCGCGCCGCGTCGGGAATCGTGCTCAACGCGCTTGCCGCGGTGATCCCCGAGTTGATGGGTGGCTCGGCCGACCTCGCGCCGTCGAACAACACGATGCTCAAGAACATCGACACCTTCAGCGCCTCGACGCCGGGCGGGCGCAACATGCACTTCGGCATCCGCGAGCACGGCATGACGTCGATCATGAACGGGATGTCGCTCCACGGCGGAGTGATTCCGTACGGCGGGACGTTCCTCGTTTTCTCGGACTACATGCGACCGGCGATCCGGCTCGCTGCGTTCATGAAGCGCCGCGTCATCTACGTCTTCACGCATGATTCGATCGGACTGGGCGAGGACGGTCCCACGCACCAGCCGGTCGAGCAGCTCACCGCGCTCCGCGTCATCCCCCGGATGACGGTGATCCGCCCCGCCGACGCGACCGAGACCGCCGAGGCCTGGCGGAGCGCGCTGCTCAACGATCAGGGACCGACGGCGCTCGTCCTCACCCGCCAGAAGCTCGGCTTCATCGACCGGACGAAGTACGGTGCCGCGTCGGGGTTGCTCCAGGGCGCCTACGTTCTCGGGGATGCCAAGGGGGGCAAGCCGGACGTGATCATCATGTCGAGCGGGAGCGAGGTCGCGATCGCCCTCGCCGCGTATGAGAAGCTGGTCGGGCAGGGAATCGCCGCGCGCGTCGTCAGCATGCCGAGCCACGAGATCTTCGCCCGCCAGCCGCAGGCCTACCGGGACAGCGTGCTCACCCCCGGCTCGAAGCGAGTGGCAATCGAGGCCGCGCATCCGATGTCCTGGTACCGCTGGGTCGGCGACGGCGAAGTGATTGGTATCGACCACTATGGCGCCTCCGCGCCCTACCAGCGGATTTACGAGGAGCTCGGGCTGACGGTCGACAAGGTCGTCGCGGCGGCGAGGGGGCTGCTCGGGAAGTAATGGTTAGGGGCCAGGGCCCAGCGGCCAGGGGATCATCGGTCGAGGCAGTTGCTGGCCCCTGACCCCTGGCCCCCTTCTGTGACCACGGGCACGAACCCTGCCTTTCAGTGGCTTCCAAGGCAGCAGTTCAACCCCGTAACCGCAGGAGCTTCACATGGCCGTCGACGACATGACCAAGCTGTTCAAGCACGAGCTTGGCGACCTCCTTTTTGCCGAGAAGACCTTCCTCAAGGGTCTCAAGGGGATGGCGAAGGAGACGAGCAATCCGGTGATCAAGCAGCGGATTCTCGACCACGCCGGCGAAACCGAGGGGCACATCGACACGCTCGGCCGCGCCTTCGAGGCAGCCGGACTGAAGGCGAAGGCGACCAAGTGCGACGCAGCGTTAGGCCTGAAGGAGGAGCATGACTCGTTCAAGGAAGAAGAGGAGCCGACCCCCGAGGTCCTCGAGGCATTCAACCTCGGATCCGGCCTGCGCGTCGAGCACTACGAGATCGCCGGGTACCGCAGCGCGATCGTGCTCGCCAGGACGTTAGGCTTCGACGAGTCGGCTGCGCTGCTCCAGCAGAACCTCGCGCAGGAAGAAGCGATGGCGAAGTTCCTCGAGGCACAGGCTGCTGGCGCTCTCGCCAGCCTCGCCAGCGCGACCGAGGCGGACTCCGAGGTCGAGACCTCGATCGAGCCGGAAGTGGCCGCGCGGTCCGGCAGCGGTTCCCGCAGCACCAGCTCGACCGGCCGCTCGACGACCGGGCGCACCGCCGGCCGCTCGGGAGCCAGCGCGCGGTAAACTCTGGCTCTAAGCTCCAAGCGGTAAGCAGTTAGCGGACGGCGTTAGGGGCGGGTCCCCTTCAACGCCGTCCGCTGCCTGCTTGCCGCCTATCGCTTACCGCCGCCGGTGTGAATTAGTGTTGACCTGCTACTAAATGACGTGGAAGCAGGCAAGGCCGTCGAGTGTGACAACCGTCACCTGACGATCTCCGGACTGACGAAAAGGCGGCGTACTCGTCAGTATTAGATATGTCGCTCGCCGTCTCCACCCTGGTCGTCCAGGCTGTCGGCGCCCTGTTCATCGGCGTCGTTTTCGCGCATTTCCAGCACGTCTTCCAGCATGGCTATCTCCGCCACTGGACCCGGGCCTGGTTTGCGGCCGCCATCATGCTGGTTGCCGCTGCGGCGATCAACATGCTCCGCGATGCCGGCATGGCTCACGGGGCGCTCTACATCGCCATCTCGATGGTCTCGATGGGGGCCGCGCTGCTCCGAGTCACGTGGCTGGCGTTCGGCGCCTACGAGGTCACGACACACGACACCGTCGGCCCGCGCTACCAGCGGTGGCTGACGTCCGGGTCGGTCGCGCTCGGGATCCTGTTCCCCCTGGTGATCCTCGCGGCCGGCGCCGCGGTCCAGGCGCCCGTTCCAACGCTCGCTCGCGCGCTGCTCCGGACCGTCATCAGCGCGGTCGGCTTTGGCATCGCCGCACGCTTCATTCTTCGCGCTCGCCCGTGGAACGCCGGCCTCGGACACCGGCTCGTTGGCGTCGCGTTCGTGCTCTACGCAGTGCAGCAGCTCCACTACATGGCGCTCGCCGTCTTCACGTACACGGCCGGCCACACGGCGAGCTACGTACCCGTCCTCAACATCGTCGACTTCCTGCTTCAGTTCTCGATCGCGCTCGGCATGGTGATCTGGCTGCTCGAGGACGAGCGCCGGTCAGCGGTCGACGCGGCGTCGCAGATCGAGCACCTCGCCTACCACGACGCGCTGACCGGGCTGCCTAACCGTCAGCTCTTCCTCGATCGGCTCGACGTCGCGATTGCCAGCGCGCACCGCGGCGCCACGCAGCTCGGCGTGTTCTTCCTCGACCTCGACCGCTTCAAGCTGATCAACGATTCGCTCGGGCACTCGGTCGGCGACAAGCTGCTCCAGGTCGTCGCCCGGCGCATCCGCGCGCTGCTCCGCGACGACGACACGGTCACCCGGATCGGCGGCGATGAGTTCACCGTCCTCGTCCCGTCGGTCGAGAAAGTCGAGGATGCGACGATCGTCGCCCGGCGTATTCGCGAGGCGCTCAAGCTGCCGATGGTGATCGACGGGCGGGAGCTCTTCGTCTCGGCCAGCATCGGCGTCAGCCTCTATCCGAACGACGGCGACGACGCCGAGACGCTGCTCAAGAACGCCGACACGGCGATGTACCGGGCCAAGACGCAGGGTCGCGACACCGTCCAGCTCTACGCACCGGCGATGAACGCCCGGGCGCTCGAGCAGCTGACCCTCGAGAACCGGCTCCGCCGTGCGCTGCCTAACGGGGAGCTCGAGCTCTTCTACCAGCCGATCGTCGCGATGAGCACGCGCCGCATCTGCGCGATGGAAACCGTCATCCGCTGGCGGCATCCCGAGCTCGGGCTGCTCACGCCCGACGCGTTCGTCGCACTCGCCGAGACGACGGGGCTGATCGTCCCGATTGGCGAATGGGTGCTCCGCACTGCCTGCCACCAGCTGCGTGAGTGGCAGGAAGGTGGTCTCCCCGAGCTGCGTGCGTCGGTCAACCTCTCGGTCCGCCAGCTGCAGCAGCCCGACTTCGTTCCGCTCGTCTCGGAGATTCTGGCCGAGACGCGTATCCCCCCCGAGACGCTCGAACTCGAGCTCACCGAGAGCATGGCGATGCAGAGCGATGGCGACACGCTCGGCAAGCTGCGCGAGCTGAAGCGGATTGGTGTGCGCATCTCGATCGACGACTTCGGCACCGGCTACTCGTCGCTGAGCGCGCTGCGGCTGTTCCCCGCCGACTCACTCAAGATAGACCGCTCGTTCGTCGGCCAGATCGCGACCGACCCGGACGACGCGGCCATCGCCGAAGCGGTCATCGCGCTCGCCCGCTCGCTCAAGCTGCACGTCATCGCCGAGGGCGTCGAAACCCGCGAACAGCTCGAGTTCCTTCGCGACCATCACTGCGACTATTGGCAGGGCTATCTCTTCTGCCAGCCGCGCCCCGCCCCCGCCTGCAGCGCCATGCTCTCGCGCGAAGTGATGGTCCGCCAGAGCCTCGGCATCATCCGCCCCGCGGGCCGGCCTGTCGGTCGTTAGGCGGGCAAGGGACCAGGGGCCGGGGGCCGGCGACTGCTCCGCCCTGCCTGGCCCCTGGCCCCCGGCCCCCCGTTAGGCGCGAATCGGCGCAGTGCGCTGACTGCTTACAGCGTAGCGCTTACAGCGGTCGTCACGCCCCCGACCGCTTGAAAATTTCCGCGGGCAGTCCGCCCGCGACAAACTCCGGGATTGATGTGACGGGGCCGAGCGTTATCTGGTTTGACGTTCGGCGGCCGCGTCCGGTGGTGGGAAGAAACGGGCCACCACCAGCGCGGCCGTGCCCCCTTTTGCAATCGATCGTCCAGTACACGAATGGGCGAACTCCGTCTATTCTTGTCTTCGTCCGGATGATGGTAAGCTCGACACCGGACACATCACTTTTTTCCGAAGAGGTATGCAAATGATGAAGCGCCTTATTCTCGGAGCTTCGGTGGTCGCACTCTCGCTCGTCGCCGCGCCGACTGCGCATGCGCAGGTGGGTGTTGGCGTCTCGGCAGGCTTGAGCCTGCCGACTGGTGACTTTGGCGACATTGTCAAGAGCGGCTACAGCGTGAACGGCCTCGTCGGCTTCACGATGCCGCTTTCGCCACTCGGCTTCCGCGGTGAAGTCGGATACAACTCGTGGGATGGAAAGACGAACGCCGGCCTCGATGGCGTTACTGCGTCGTCGCTCAGCGGCACGGGCAACCTCGTACTCCAGGTTCCCGGAATGATCGTCGCCAAGCCGTACCTGATCGGCGGTGTCGGCGCGCACCGGTTCAAGCTCGATGCCGGCGGCACCAACAACGCAGCCGAGACGAAGTTCGGCTGGAACGTCGGCGCGGGACTGAACTTCGGTCTCGGTACGCTCTCGACGATGGTCGAGGCGCGCTACACCACGATCCAGGGTAATGGCGGTTCGGTTCACTACGTGCCGATCACGTTCGGCATCATGTTCTAACGATGTGCCCGGCGAAGGCGAGCACTGCCTTCGTCCGTCGTGACACTGCGCGCCGCCGATGATCGTATCGGCGGCGCGCAGTGCATTATGATCCGCTGATCCGGAGCGAGTGGAACCAGCCCCGCGACCGGACAGTATCAATCACGACCTGCCACCGATCAGCCATCACGAAAACATCGAGGAATGCATCATGATGAAACCCATCGTTCTCGCCGCTTTGGCTGCGCTGTTCTCCCCGGCACTCGCCGCGCCGGCGCAGGCGCAGGCGCACTTCGGCATTGCCGCGGGCGCGAGCATTCCCGAGTCGGATTTCGGCGAGTTGGTGAACACCGGGTTCAACGTTACCGGCATGGTCAACGTCACCGTGCCGCTCTCGCCGTTAGGCTTCCGCGGTGAAGTCGGCTTCAATCGCTTCGACATCGACAGCGACCTTGGCGATGGCAGCGTCCGGATGCTCAACGGCGCGGCGAACGTCATCCTCACCCCGTCGTCGATCATGGGTGCCAAGCCATACCTGATCGGCGGTGTCGGCGTGTACAACGTCAGGGGTGCGGTCAGCAACAGCGGCGGCATTCTCGGAGGTGTACGCAGCAGCAGCGAGAGCGACACGCGCCTTGGCTTCAACGGCGGCCTCGGGCTGACCTTCGGCCTCGGTCCGGTTGGCACGATGCTCGAGGCGCGCTATGTCACGGTGAACGGAAAGAACGGCAGCGGCTCGTCGGCGTTCGTGCCGGTCACGTTTGGTGTCACGTTCTGAACCACCGTACGATGCGCACTCACGTCCTGCTCGGTGCCGCATTCGCGGCAACGCTCGCGCTACCCGCTGCCGCTTCTGCGCAGCGGTTCGGCGTGTCGGCAGGGCTGAGCGACCCTCGCGGCGAACTCGCCGCGGAGAGCGGCACGGGCTTCAACGTGAACGGAATGTTCAATGTCACGTTCCCGGCGTCGGTGCTCGGCTTTCGCGCCGAGGCCGGCTTCAACAGCTTCTCGCTCAAGGGGACAGCGATCGGCACGACGCGGATAGCCAACCTCACCGGCAACCTTGTGGTCGGCGCACCGGGGATCGCCGGGTTCCATCCGTATCTCATCGGCGGAATGGGTGTGTATCGCGTGAACTACTCGAGCGGCAACAAGGGAATCCTCTATCCGCAGGCACCGAGCGTCGTTGTCGGACGAAACGGCAGCGATGACCGATTGGGATTCAACGCCGGCATTGGCGCGATCATCCCGCTCGGGCACCTCGGTGGGTTGATCGAGGCGCGCTACGTAGCACTCGACCGGTCAGGCCAGCATCCATCCGCGCCGTTCATCCCGATCAGCCTCGGCATTCTGTTCTGACGCATACTCGACCCGATCCAAACGCGCCGCATAGCTTCGAGGCTGTGCGGCCACGAGCTCGATGTCCGGCAGCGGTGACCGAACGTCGGCGCGAGCCGATTGCAACCCGATCCCGTGACGCCCGACCTCAGAGGCCGCCGACGATCGTGAAGTCGGGTGAACCCGCGCGCTGATCATAGGTGCCTGACGCGTCGTCGCTGAAGGGCGCGATGAAAGCGAAGCGGCCGGTCACCGAGAAAATCACAGCCAGGCGGACTCCCATTCCAGGCGCGAGTGCATAGGGCACCGGGTCGGTGTTGCAGCCTGCGGCGACATTCCCGACGATCGGTGGTGTCGTTTGGTACGACACGGTTTGCAGCCCGTACACGCTGATGACTGGCGAAGTGCCCGGCAGCGAGGAATATCCTTCTCCGCACGACCCGATCCAGATCGTCGAAGTCGATCGGTTCGTGAAGCCGACACCGACGAGGGTGAGCGACGAGCCCGCCCGCCGGCTGTACGTCGCGCTGTCAGTAGCGATGCTGAGCGCCGGCGCCTTCTCGAGCCCGGTGCTGTCGCGACAGCTCGTTCCAATCAGGATGGCGGTCAGGCAGAGAATGACGGGTATGCGCATGTACTCCGAGGGAGGTGAGACTCGCGCAACGTTAGGTCAGGGACGATCAGAGCACAACGTCGCCACTGGAATCCCGCGTTGAGCGGGCACGCTTCGGTCGCGGAGCCGTCGCGGCGTCGGTCGCGGCCTGATCGAGGCGCACCGAGATCGTGATGAATCCCTCGCCGCCCGTCGTCAGTGAGGCCCAGCGGTGGATCGTGCCGGCTTTCTTGCCCCTGTCGTCAGACTGCTTTGCCATGCGCCTCCATCGCGCCCGTGGCGCGCTGGCCGTTAGGCAGGGCGGCAAAGCCGCAACCGCCAGGCGCTGGTCGTCAGCGTGCCTCGGCCGGGATGCGGTCCTCCACCGACGCGATCAGCGCATCCACCCCCGGATGGTGGACGAGCGTGCGCGCCTGACGGAGGTGTCCCCACGCCTGCGCCGGCTCCCCGCAGCGGATCGCCATGTCGGCGAGCTGGCACTCCATGATGCTGCGGTCGTTCTCCGTCCGGAAGCGCCAGCGCCGAGCCTGGAGCAGGTGATCCCGCGCCGGCGCGATTCGCCCCTCGACCGCGAGCGTCACGCCCTGCAGCCAGTGGTAGTACGCGCGCCACCGCGGGCTGAGGAGCCGCGGCCAGTGCACCCGCCGCACATGCACCCGCATCCGCTCGACATTGCCCGTCCGATACGCCGCGAGCGCGAGCCAGAGACTCCCGTTCCGGAAATACCCCCAGATCAACACCGCCGCCGCCGTGAGCACGATCGCGCCGTCGATCCTCTCCCCTCGCCCCAGCCACGCCGCGCCAAGAAGCATCGCGATCATGATGAAGAACAGTCGAAGCCGCAGTGTGAGCATCGGTCCAGGAAGAAAGTGCTCGACCCCGAATTGCTGCCGAGTTCGCTCGATTCACGTGTCAGACGGAGCAGAATCAACCAACGTCACCGAGGGAAATACTTGCCGCCGAACGTGCTCCGAACTGGTTGCGGAGACACCGAGAAATCGTTGCCGAGGACATGCGGACGCGTCAGCGGAGCGGCGGTGCGCGGGCTCACCGACGGCGCAAGAATGTGATCGGGTAGCGCGCCGCGGCAACCGGCTCGGTGCCCCTGTGCCCCCTGTGTTTAATGCTTTCTTGCTCAACCAAAAGCATTAACCACAGGGTTCACAGAGTTCACAGGCCTCTTGCTTGTAGCCCGGGGCGGCGCGCGGTTGCGCGTTTCGTATTTCGGAAAAAAGCTTGGGGCACGCGGGGCGAGATCATCTCACCACGCGTGCCCCAACCTGTTCGACCCGGCGTGATCGAGCGAATGACGGTAGGGCAGTAGTTCGGGGGTAAGCGCTGAGGTAGCCAGCCCACCGGGATTTTTCCTTTCCCCTGTTCGTCACGACATTCAGCCGTGCTCCCGAATCCCGCCGTCCAAGCCCTCGCGGCATGTCCTCTGCTTGCCAAAGCTGTTCACGACCAACGGCCGAGGCTCGATGCGCAGCGATAGTGGGAAGACGCAGTCGCTCTGGATGGATACCGCGGAGGTTCCGCAGTATCCCGCGTTGATGGAGGACACGACCGCGGATGTCTGCGTCATCGGCGCAGGGATCGCCGGATTGATGACGGCTTACTTTCTCGCCCGCGAGGGGAAAAGCGTCGTTGTCATCGATGATGGACCGATCGCGGGTGGAGAGACCGGGCGCACCACCGCGCATCTCTCCAACGCGTTCGACGACCGGTACCTCGAAGTCGAGAAGGTGCATGGCGCCGAGGCGGCGCGCCTGACGGCGGACAGTCATACCGCGGCGATCGACGCGCTCGAGCAGGTCGTCACGACCGAGAACATCGACTGTGATTTTCGCCGGCTCGACGGATGGCTTTTTCTCAGCGAGGAGGACCGGAAGAAGCATCCCGGCCTCCTTGACGACGAGTACGCGGCGGCAACACGCGCTGGATTGCGTGTTGTCCGGGAGAAGTCAGCGCCGATTCCGGGACGAGATGTCGGACCTTCGCTCCGCTTTCCGAATCAGGCGCAGTTTCATCCAGTGAAGTTTCTGGCCGGTCTCGCGCGTGCCATCGTCGCGCGTGGTGGGCGTGTCTACACGCAGACGCACGCCGATTCGGTCGAGGGTGGCGAGAAGCCGAAGGTGAAGACGTCGGATCGCCGCACCATCCGCGGCAAGGCGATCTGTGTCTGCACCAACTCGCCGATCAGCGACTACGTCGTCACCCATCTCAAGCAGGCGCCGTATCGCACGTTCGTGATCGGCGCCGCGGTCCCCGGGGGGACGGTCGAGCCGGCGCTCTACTGGGACACCGCCGAGCACTATCACTACGTCCGCTTGATGAACGGCAGCACGACGGGGGAGGACGTCCTCATCGTCGGCGGCGAAGACCACAAGACGGGGCAGGAAGACGACGCGCCGGATCGCTTTCGTCTCCTCGAGGAGTGGGCGCGCGTCCACTTTCCGTCGATCGGGCCGGTGAAGTACCACTGGTCGGGCCAGGTGCTCGAGCCGGCCGACTTTCTCGCTTTCATCGGCCCGAATCCCGACGGCGCGCCTAACGTCTACATCGCGACCGGCGATTCCGGCAATGGCATGACGCACGGCGCGATCGCCGGGATGCTCCTTACCGATCTCGTGCTCGGTCGCACGAACCCGTGGGCGGCGCTCTATGACCCGAAGCGCGTCTCGGTGCGCAGCGCCACCGACCTTCTCAAGGAGAATTTCAACGTCGCGGTGCAGTACGCCGACTGGATAAAGCCGGGCGAGACATCCGACGTCGCCAACATTCCCCCCGGTGAGGGCGCGGTGCTTCGCCGTGGCGCGCACCGGGTCGCGGCCTATCGCGACGACCAGGGCAACCTCCACGAGCGGTCGGCTACCTGCACGCATCTCGCCTGCGTCGTCCGCTGGAACTCGACGGAGAAATCGTGGGACTGCCCCTGCCACGGTTCGCGCTTCGACGCGCTGGGAAATGTCGTGAACGGGCCGGCAATCAAGTCCCTCGGCGCACCGGAGCCGGACGAGTCGCGCCCCCGCGCCGCGCGCGTGCCCGAGGCGTCAGCGTAAGCGGCAGGGATCACGTCACCAATGCACCGGCCCCGTGCTTGCACTGTACGTCGATCACGTACTCATTCCAACGAGGGAGCGACACATGGCTGACAACAACGCGGAACGTCCATCGCCGGCGCTTGGCTTTGGCTACGAAGTCCAGTCGGGCGACTCGCTGAGCAAGATCGCCAAGCACGTCTACGGCGACGCGACGCGCTGGAAGGAGATCTGGGAGATGAACAAGGCCGCGATTCCCAATCCGGACCTCATTCATCCCGGGCAACAGCTGTCGATGCCGCCGCGTTAGACGCGGCACCGGAACGACGAAACGGCGCGCGGTGGACGTCAGAACGAGTCCGCGGCGCGCCGTCTTCATGCGGGGCGATTGACGGGCTGGTGCGCCGCACCAAATTAGGTGATGCCTACCGACGTCATCGAGGTGCGGAACCTCGTCAAGCAGTACGGCGATTTTGTCGCCGTCCGCGGCCTCTCCTTCACCGTCGCGCCGGGCGAGGTGCTCGGCCTCGTCGGGCCTAACGGCGCTGGCAAGACGAGCACGCTGCACTCCCTCGCCGGGATCATCCGGCCGACCTCCGGGGAGATTCGCATCGCCGGGCATGACATCGTCGGCGATCCGGTGCCGGCCAAGCGCGCGCTCGCCTTCGTCCCGGACGAGCCGCAGCTGTTCGAGTACATGACGGTCGATGATCACCTGACATTCATCGCCCGGCTCTACGGCGTTGCCGATGCGGCGCAGCGGATCGAGCCGCTGCTCACGGAGCTCGAGCTCGCCGACAAGCGGAGCGCGCTCCCGGCCGAGCTCTCGCGCGGGATGCGCCAGAAGCTCGCGATTGCCTGCGCGTTCCTCCACCAGCCGGCGGCGCTCCTGCTCGACGAACCGCTCACCGGGCTCGACCCGTTAGGCATCCGCCGGATGAAGGCCGCGATTCTCGCCCGCGCCCGCGCTGGTAGCGCCGTGATCCTCAGCTCGCACCTGCTCCACCTGGTCGAGGAGCTCTGCACGCGGATCCTCATCATCCAGACGGGGCAGTGCATGGTGCTCGGATCCATCGCCGAGATCGCGGCCAGCCGCCCGGATCTCGAGGGACACGGACTCGAAGAGCTCTTCCTCGCGATCACCGGACAGGGTACTCCCGACGCATCGGGCGCCGGGATCGCTGGCCGGTGAGCGCAGGAGCGAGCGCGGGCGGCAGTAATCGCAGCGGTGTCGTCAGCGCGCTGACGTTCCTCGTCAGGCGCTCCGCGCGCAACCGGCTTCGCGTACAGGTGCGCCGGCTGAAGAACGTGCGCTATGTGCTCGGCATGCTCTTTCTCATCGCGTACTTCGGGTTCATCGTCCGCCCCGATCGCCTGTTCGGCGTGTCCCGGCGCGGGACCGAGGGAATCCCCACCGGGCTGCTGGGGGCGAACGCGCTCGCTCTCTCCGCGCTCGCGCTCACGGTGATCGCGGTCTACTGGTGGACGTTCGGCACGAAGCTGTCCACCCTCGCGCTCTCGCGCGCCGAATCGCGCCAGCTCCTCCCGGCACCGGTGTCGCGAAACCAGATCATTCTCTTCAAGCTGGCGCGAGCGAGCATTGCGACGCTGACCAGCGCACTCATTCTCGCCATCATCAGCCGTCGCGCGAGCGCGGTGCTGCCCTTCCCGCTCCGCGTCCTCAGCTACTTCGTGATGTTCGGGACCTTCCAGCTCCACCAGCTCGGTGCAACGCTGACGCGAAGCGGGGGCGCGCCGGTCGGACAGCGGCTCGGGTTCCGTGGTTGGGCGATTGGCGGGGCGGTCGGTGCGGTGATCGCGGTCGCACTCGCCGTGAGCGTGGCGCCGGCCTGGCCCGCGATCATTGCCGCGTCTACGCCCGGCATCGCGCTCGATCAGGTTCGCGCCGCGCTCTACAGCGCGCCAGCGGTCTTCGTCATCGCCCCGGCGCGGGCGGTCGTCGCGCCGTTGGGCGCGCAGTCGCTGAGCGAGTGGTTCCGTGCGATCCCGCTGGCGGTCGCGGTCTGGCTGCTCCACATCCCGTGGATTCTTCTCAATCGCACTCCCTTCGAGGAAGCGGCGGTCGCGGCGGGCGAGCGCCGAGAGGCGCTCCGCGCCGCAATGCGGGCGCAGCGCGCAACTGGCGGACGCGGAATCGGCGCACTGATTGCCGCCCGGGCTGCGTTAGGCAAGACGACTTTCGTCGCGCGAAAGACCTGGCTCCCGCTTCCGCCGACGGGACCGGCGTGGGTCGCTGTCGCCTGGAAGAACTTCATCCCGACGATCCGCCAGATCCGCTGGGCGACACTCGCAGTCGTGGTTGCCTTTGCGCTGGTGCTCGGCGGTATGTTCGGCTACATCGCCTACGACAGGACGGGGAGCGTTCCCGGCGCGATCGTGTTCGGCCGCAACGCGATCGCCGGATTGGGACTGGCCGTCGCGCTGGCCTGGGCGCTCCTCGGACCGCTCTACGCTCGCAACGATTTCCGGAGCGACCTGCCGTATCTCAGGCTCCTGCGGAGCCTTCCCCTCGAGAGCGGGTCGCTCGTCGCCGCTGAAATCGCGTCGTCAACGGTGCTTATCTTCCTCGTCCAGCTTATCTGCCTGACCGTTGCCCTCGTTCTCCCGACCGGCCCGGACATTCCGGGACTCGGCCAGCGTGTCGTGATTTTCTTCTCCCTGCTGCTCGCCCTCGCGACGCTCGACGTGCTGAGCGTGACCGTGCGCAATGCGATCGCGCTCTTCTTCCCCGGCTGGGTGAAACTCGGTGGCGAGGGCGGCGGGTTCGAGGCGATCGGCCAGAACCTCCTCGGCACCGCCGGCTCGCTGCTCCTGCTGATGCTGCTGCTCATCCTCCCACTCGCTCTCGCCGGCGGCGCGCTCTACTCCGTGCAGACGCTTCCGACGCAGATGACGGGGCGCCTCGCGGTCGCACTGATCGCGTTCGTCGCGGCGATCGCCGGGGAGCTGTGGTTCCTCTTCAAGTGGCTTGGAACGATCTACGACAACATCGACGCGGGGGAGATCCTCGATCCCGCGTAAGGCGCTGCTCGAAGAAGCGAGAGGCGGGGTGGCGAAGAAACCGCTGCTCGAAACCGCACTGCCAACTTTGCGAACCAGTTGACTCTCCCACTGCGCTAGAGCGCGAGCATCGCCTCGAGTCCCCCGATCGCGTCGGGACAAAGCTTCGTCGCCGCCTCGCTGTGCAGGATGCCTAACGCCTGCTCCGGTGCCATCCCGGCCCGGTAGGGTCGGTCCGCGACGAGGGCCTCGTAGATGTCGGCCACTGCAAGCACTCGCGCCGGGAGGTCGAGGCCTCGGGCGTCGATCTTCCACGGGTAACCCGACCCGTCGAGCTTCTCGTGGTGGAGCGCCGCCATCCAGGCGAAGTCGGCGAACGCGGGGACCCGGAGCAGAATCTCCCAGGTGTGCAGTGGGTGACGCTCCACTTCGGCGCGCTCTTCGGGGGTGAGCTTGCCGGGCTTGTCGAGAATCTGGTTCGACACGCCGAGCTTCCCGATGTCGTGCAGGAGCCCGGCGCGGCGCATCCGGCGCTGCGCGACCTCGTCGAAGCCGAGTTGGGCGCCGATCCCGGTTGCGAAGTCAGCGACGTTCGCCGAATGGCGAAAAGTGTACGGGCTCTTCGCGTCGATGATCTCCGCGAACGACCGCGCGACCATGTCGAGATCATCCTCGGCGAGTCGCCGCGGATCGACGGTTGGCTCGATGCCGATCACCCGCTGCGCGAGCTCCGGATCGTCGAGCTGCTGCCAGAACGCGGCGTCACGCTCCCATGACACGAGGCGCTTCACCAGCGCAGGGTCGAACCACTTGCCGCTGCGCTGGCGCGCGACGCGAATCGCGGCGGCGACGCCGTACTCGCGAAGATGGACGTCGACCACCTGCGCGAGATTCGCGATCCGTGCGAGCAGCGGAATCGCGTCACCGCGGAGGCTGCGCGGATAGCCCTGCCCGTTCCAGTGCTCGTCGAGCGAACGAATCGTGTCGGCCGTCGCCTCGGGGAAGCCCAGTCCGAGCGCGATCTCCGCGCCGCGGTCGCAGCGGATCTGCACGATCTCGCGCGTCATGTTCGGCGTCCGCGCGATCCCGAGGAAGTACGACAGGCGCTTCCCGATCGACTGCCCGGTGCCAACGGCGAACGCCGTGTGCACCGCGAGTCTGGCCCGCTGGTGCCAATCGACGAGCTTCATGCGCGGCTTCACCTGGCGGTCATCGGCCCCAAACATCGCGCTCATTCTCGCCGCGTTGCTCGAGCACCCCGCGTCCTTGAGCAGCAGCCCATAGTAGAGCGCGGTCCGCGTTCCTTCGTCGAGCCCGATCTCGTCCGCCAGCCGCATCCCGATCATGCACGACCGCACACTGTGGCCGAGCGCCTGACCCTCGGTGAGATCGAGCGCCCTCGAGAGGGCAGCGAGGACCTCGGAGAGGCGGATGTCGCGGGTAACTGAGAGGAGCGACGGGACGGGAGTAGGGCGGGTCAGCATGGACGAAAGACGATTTGGTCGGCGGCGGTGTGACAACATTTTTGGGGGATGCGCGCTGCTCGAAGCAGCGAGAGTCGGCGGGCGAAAGCGACGCTGCTCGAAGCAGCGAGAGGCGGGGTGGCGAAATCGACGCTGCTCGACGCAGCAAGAGGCGGGGTGGCGAAATCGACGCTGCTCGAAGCAGCGAGAGGCGGCGTGGCGAAATTTCCGCTGCTCGAAACCGCCCTGCCACGCGGCAACCAGCCTCGCCGTTGCAGTTGCGCGGTGGCAGGTCGGCTTCGTTTACCGCCTACCGTGCTGCCTCGCCACCCCGCCTTTCGCTGCGTCGTGCAGCATCGATTTCGCCACCCCGCCTCTCGCTGCTTCAAGCAGCGTCGGAGCTGTCGACGCCCCGCCTCTCGCGTAGCTTTCAGTCATCGCTTCGCTCCGCCCCCCTCGAGCTCGTAAAGCCATGGTCTCCCTCCGCGTTTTCCGCCTCGCTCTCGCAAGCGCGCTTATCGCGGCCCCGTCCGCATCGGCATCCGCCCAGTCCATCGAGACGACTTACCGCGCCGCCGCCGATTCCCTCATCAATGCGGCGCTGAAGGACAGCGCCGCATGGAACCGGCTTGCGAAGTTGACCGATACATTTGGCCACCGCCTCAGTGGGTCGCGCAGTCTCGAGAACGCGATTGATTGGGCGCTCGGCGAGATGAAGCGGGATGGACTCGACAACGTGCATGGCGAGGCGGTCATGGTACCGCACTGGGTGCGCGGCGAGGAGTCGTTGACGCTCGTATCGCCGCGGAGTGCGCCGCTCCGGATGCTCGGACTCGGTGGCAGCATCGGAACGCCGAAGAAGGGGATCACCGCACCGGTGATCGTCGTTGGCAGCTTCGACGAGCTGACGAACCGGGCGGCCGAGGCGAAGGGGAAGATCGTGCTGTTCGATGTCCCGTTCACGACGTATGGGCGCACAGTGGCCTATCGCGTTGGCGGCGCGAGTGCGGCAGCGAAAGTCGGCGCGGTCGCGGCGCTCGTGCGGTCGGTGACCCCGGTGTCGCTCGGTACCCCGCACACCGGGGTGATGATCTATGACTCGACCGTCGCCAGGATCCCGGCTGCCGCCATAACGGTCGAGGATGCGATGATGCTTCGGCGCATGCTCGGTCGCGGTGACAAGGTCGTCGTCACACTGAGGATGAACGCCCGGACACTGCCGCTGTCACCGTCGCGCAACGTCGTCGCCGAAGTGCGCGGTTCGGAGAAGCCCGACGAGGTCGTGCTGATCAGCGGTCACTACGACTCGTGGGATGTCGGCCAGGGGGCGATGGACGATGCCGGGGGAGCGGTCGCCGCATGGGAGGCGGTCAGGTTGATCCGGCAACTCGGCCTCAAGCCGCGGCGCACCGTTCGGGTGGTGCTCTGGACGAACGAGGAGAATGGTACCGCGGGCGGGCGCGGCTATCGCGATGCGCACCGTGCCGATGTCGACAGGCATGTGCTGGCGATCGAGTCGGACAACGGCGTCTTCAAGCCGCGCGGAGTCGCGCTCACCGGTACCGACAGCGCGACCGCGGTGATTCGCCAGGTGGCGAGGCTGCTCACCCGGATCGGGGCCGGTGGCGTGATCGCCGGCGGCGGCGGGTCGGACATCGGTCCGCTCATGGAGCTCGGCGTCCCCGGGATGTCCCCCGACGTGGATGAGACCAGGTACTTCTGGTACCACCACACTGAAGCCGACACGATGGACAAGCTCGATCCGCACGACGTCGCGCTCTGTGTCGCGACGATGGCGGTGATGGCCTACGTCGTCGCCGACCTGCCGGCGCCCCTGCCCCACGGAGCGCCGACTGCGCCCGCGCGTTAGGCTTCCCGCCTGAACTCGGCGTAATCGCGGACGTAGTCGGCCGGGTCGTGCCGCTCGCTGGCCAGCATCAGCAGCACGGCCCCGTTCGCCCACTCCTCGGTCTCGATCCAGACCTGAGGCGCGATGAGAAGACCCGTCGCCGGGGTGTCGAGCCGGACCCGCTCCTTTCGCTTCCTGTCGTTCACGGCGACCGTGAGTGCGCCGGCGACGGCGACGAAGAGCTGCGACGTGCGATGGTGCGCGTGACCGCCGCGTTTCGCCTCGGGTGGAGCGCCGTAGACCCAGCGCGCTCGCTGCATCGTGAATGGCAGCTGCGCGCCGCTCTCGCAGATCGTGATGCTGCCGCGCACGTCGGTGTTCGTTGGCAGGTGGACGATACGCCAGGGCGTGCTGTGGTCGTCGACAGTAGTCATCTCGGGGGGGGTGGAAGTCTACGGAACCTAACGCTTGAGTCACCGGGACCGAGGCCGAACAGAGTGGGCCCGCCGTATTGCCGAGTCCGCATCACAAATCTTGCAGACGCGAGCGTGTGGGGCCGTTTTTCCACGTCGGCACCCCTCTTGCCTCCATCCACGTCGGGCCCCGCTAACCCCTGTAGCGGCCCGGACTTTACCCTCTCGCGGAGTGCTTACGATGGCATCGGTCTGGAAGGGCTCGCTCGCTTTCGGGCTCGTCAACATCCCCGTCGAAGCAAAGACAGCCGTCCGCGAAGATCACATTTCTTTCCGGATGCTGCACTCGGAAGACCTGTCGCCGGTGAAGTATGAGCGCGTCTGCGCCGCCGACGGCGAGCCGGTGCCCTGGAACGAGATCGTGAAGGGCTACGAATACGAGAAGGGGAAGTTCGTCATCATGACCGACGACGACTTCAAGGCGGCCGCGCTCGAATCATCGAAGACGCTCGAGATCCTCGACTTCGTGAAGCAGGAGGAGATCGATCCGCGGTATTTCGAGACGCCGTACTATCTCGTCCCGTCGAAGGGCGGCGAGAAGGCCTACGCCCTGCTCCGTGAGGCGCTCCGCACCTCGGGCTCAGTTGGCATCGGCAAGGTCGTGATGCGCCAGAAGGAACATCTCGCCGCGATCCGCATCGTCGGCGACGCGATTGTGCTCGAGCTGATGCGCTTCGCCAACGAGCTGGTCGACGTCAGCGAGTTCAGCTTCCCGTCGAGCGAAGTCGTGCGTCCGCAGGAGCTCAAGATGGCGGAGCAGCTCGTCGCGTCGCTGGCCGATGCGTTCGAGCCGGCCAAGTACACCGACGACTACCGCGCGAACCTGATGAAGGTCATCCGCGCGAAGATGAAGGGAAAGAAGATCACGGTGCCAGAGGCCGAGCAGGAGCCGGCCGATGCACAGGTGTTCGACCTGATGTCGCGTCTCCAGGCCAGCCTCGCCGAGGGGAAGGGAAAGGGCCGATCCGTTCGCGCTGCCCGGAAGGGTGCCGCTGCCTCGGAGAAGCCGGCCGCACGCAAGCGCTCCAAGCGGAAGACCGCCTAACGGTCTTGTCTCGTGGCCGCGAAAAAGTCCTCCAGGACATCGACCACGAGTCCGGCGAAACGCGCGCCGTCCACGCGCGTTTCGTCGCCGCGGGAGAAGCTCGCCGAGTACCGCAGGAAACGCGACTTCTCCCGCACCGCTGAACCGTCAGGCAGTGAAGCACAGTCCTCGTCGGCCGACGCGAGCGCAGGGAGCAAGCTGCGCTTCGTCATCCAGAAGCACGCCGCCAGTCACCTCCACTTCGACTTCCGCCTCGAGCTCGACGGCGTGATGAAGAGCTGGGCGGTGCCAAAGGGACCGAGCTACGACCCCGGCACCAAGCGGCTGGCGATGGAGGTCGAGGAGCACCCCATCTCCTACAACGCCTTCGAGGGCACCATTCCCGCCGGCGAGTACGGGGGCGGCACGGTGATGCTCTGGGACCGTGGCACCTACGGCGCGCCCGGTCTGTCCGGTCCCGCGGGCGTTCGAGCACTCCGCGCCGCCTACGCGAAGGGACGGCTCGACCTCGTCATGCACGGCGAGCGACTGCGCGGCGGCTGGGCGCTCGTCCGCATGCGCGAGACAGGCGGCAAGCCGCAGTGGCTGCTCATGAAGCGGAGCGACGACACCGCCGACCCCGCGCGCGACGTGACCGCCGAAGTGGTGACCTCGGTTGACAGCGGCCGGACAATGGACGAGATCACCGCGGGCAAGGGCAAGAGCAGAGTGTGGCACTCGAACCGTGAGGCAGAGAGCTCGGTGACACCGGCGTCCAGGGCGAAGGCCGCGACCAGAAAATCCGCCGCGAAGAAGAAGACGCCGGCGCGTGCGTCATCGCGCGCGGTCGCCAAGGCGCCGGCCACACCGCTTCGCGGCCGGCCAAAAGCGGTGCGCGCATCGAAGCGACTGTCCGCGATCGTCCCGATGAAAGCGTCGGTGGGCACCGGCGTGCCGAAGGGCGAGGGGTGGACGTACGAGCCGAAGTACGACGGCATTCGCGTCATCGGCTACGCGACCGCGGACGCGGCCAACGTCGTCACCCGCAATGGCAACGACAAGAGCGTCCAGTTTCCCGAGGTGATCGACGCGCTCCGCGCGCTCGCTCGCAAGGCGAAGCGCGCGCTCGTCCTCGACGGCGAGATCGTTGCCCTCGACGGCGAAAACGTCGCGCGCTTCCAGGACCTGCAGAGCCGGATGCACACCACCGATCTCGCCTTCATCGAGACCGCGCAGGAAGGCGCGCCGGCATCGCTGGTCGCCTTCGACCTCCTCGTCGACGGCGACGAAGTGATCACCGGCGAACCGTGGACGAAGCGACGTGCGCGGCTCGAGCAGCGGCTCCGCAATCGGACGGGCCGCTCTCTCCGCCTCGGCGAGACGGTGCCTAACGACGGGGACAAGCTGCTCGCCAAGGCGGCGAAGCTCGGCTGGGAAGGTGTCATCGCCAAGCGGATGGATGAGCGCTACGTGCCGGGCCTGCGCTCGAAGGGTTGGCTCAAGCTCAAGATCGAGCACCGCCAGGAATTCGTCATCGGCGGCTGGACCGAGCCAAGGAAGACGCGCGAGCACATCGGCGCACTCCTGCTCGGCCACTACGACGACGACGAAAACTTCGTCTACGTCGGCCACACCGGCGGCGGCTTCACCAACGCCGGGCTCGCCGAGATGTACCGGAAGCTCGCGCCACTCGAGCGCGCGACGTCGCCCTTCTCGGAGAAGGTGAAGACCAACGAGAAGGCGCACTGGGTAAGGCCGAAGATCGTGGTCGAAGTGAAGTTCGGTGAATGGACCGCGGACGGAAAGCTGCGCCAACCGATCTTCCTCGGCGTTCGCGACGACAAGCCGGCTCGCGAAGTGACGCGCGAGGCAGAGAGTGTGCAGGATCGTGGCACCGTCAGGCGCGGTGCCCGCGCCGGCGCCTCTGCCCGCGCGGTGACACCAAAGGCCGCGAAGAAGGCGACCTCGGGTGCGAAAGTCGCGAAGCGCGGAGGCAAGCGCGCGCCCGCCCGCATCACCGAGGTTCCGGTGTACGCGAACGAACCGATCGTCAAGCGCCTGCTCGAGATCGAGACCGAAGGGGGTCGCGGGACGGTGCCGTTAGGGAGGGGCGCCTCGCTCGACGTGTCGAGCCTGGGCAAGGTCTACTTCCCGCAGGATGGCATCACCAAGGGCGCGTTGATGCGCTACTACGCGACCGTCGCGCCGCTCATCCTGCCGACGTTGAAGGACCGCGCGCTCGTTCTCAAGCGCACGCCCGAAGGGATCGACGGGGAGACCTTCTTTCAGCAGAAGGCGCCCGACGATCCGCCCGCGGGTGTGCGCGTCGAGCCTGTTCCGGAGTCCGATGGAGACGCGAAGAAGCGCCTGGTCGGGGGCGACATCACGACGCTGCTCTACTGCGTGCAGCTCGGGTGCGTCTCGACCGACCCCTGGCACTCGCGTATCCAGAGCGCGGAGAATCCCGACTACACCTATCTCGACATCGACCCGCAGCCGAAGGCGGGCTTCCAGCGGGTGCTCGACGCGGCGCGCTGGGTGAAGGAGGAACTCGACGCCCTGGGACTTCACGGCGCCCTCAAGACGTCGGGATCGCGCGGGCTGCACGTGGCGATCCCGCTCCCCGCGTCGGCGACCTGGGACACCGCGGTCACGCTCGCGCAGATCATCGCCGCGCAGGTCGCGCAGAAGCATCCCAACGATGCGACGATCGAGCGCGCGGTGGCCGCGCGCTCGACGAAGGCGGTGTACATGGACTACCTGCAGAACATCCGCGGCAAGAGCGTCGCCGGGGCGTACTGCGTGCGCGCCAAACCCGGCGCGATGGTCTCGACGCCGCTGAGATGGGACGAGCTGACCGATGATCTCGATCCGCACGAGTACACCATCGAGACCGCGCCGATGCGCTTCAAGAAGGTCGGAGATCTCTGGCGTGATGGCATGAAGGCCCGCAACTCGGCCGCGGCGCTCAAGGGCCTCTCTCGCGTGAAGAAGCGGTGACGCCTATCATCACGGCGTGAGTCCACTCGAGCTCTTCGCTGCACTCTTCGGCGCGGTCAGTGTCTGGCTCAGCGTCAGGCAGAACATCTGGAGCTGGCCCACGGCGATCGTCAACGTCGTGCTCTATTCGCTCGTTTTCCATGAAGCGAAGCTCTACGCCGACATGGGGCTGCAGGTCGTCTATGCCATCCTCTCGGTCTATGGATGGTACGAATGGCTGTACGGCGGCGCCGGACGAACCGAGCTGCATGTCACGCGCACGCGACCGCGACTTGCCGCGCTGCTCGCGCTGATCGCGATTGCCGGGTCGGCGATGCTCGGCGTCGTTCTGCATCGCGCCAGTGACGCCGCGCTGCCTTTCATGGACTCGTTTCTGTCGAGCACGAGCCTCGTCGCGCAGTGGATGATGACGAAGAAGCTCCTCGAGAACTGGCTCGTCTGGATCGCGGTCGACGTGCTCTACGTCGGCATGTTCATCTACAAGGAGCTCTACCTGACCGCCGGTTTGTACGCCGTCTTTCTCGCGCTCGCGGTGAAGGGTTACATCGACTGGCGCCGGTCCGTGAACGCGCGTGCCACGACGACTCCGTTGGTGGTGTGAGCACCGATCTGCGGTGCATCTGCGTCACCGGGCCGGAATCCACCGGCAAGACGACGCTCGCCGGCCGCCTCGCCGAGCTGGCGAACACGGACTGGGTGCCGGAAGCATCCCGGATCTACGCTGAGCGAAAAGGTGCCGAGCTGCTCGAGAGCGACGTCGAACCGATTGCTCGCGAGCACATCTCGCTGTTCGACAGCGCGAGCGTACGCGAGCGCGTGGCCGGCGCGAAGCTGATCGTCCTCGACACGGACCTCCTCAGTACCGTCATCTACTCGCGGCACTACTACGGCCACGTCCCGGCGTGGATCGAGCGCGCCGAGCGAGCGCGCCGCGCCGATCTGTACCTGCTCTGCGACATCGATGTGCCGTGGGTTGCGGATGGTATCCGCGACCGGCCGGCGAAGCGGGAGGAGATGTTCGGCGTCTTTCACGAGGCGCTGCTCCGGCGGCGCACGCCGTTCGTGCGGGTGCGCGGCGACTGGGAAGAGCGGTGGCTGATCGCGCGCGAGGCGATCGCGCCGTTCATCGCGGCGCGACAGTCCCCTGACCCCTAGAACGTCAATCTCGCACTCACCGTCAGATTGCGCGGCGCGAGGGTGTAATAGTACGGCTCCATCGCCAGTGGATCCGCGCTTCCGGGTATGGGCCCCGGGTAGCCGCCGGTGTAGACACGCTGGTCGAAGACGTTCCGAACCGCGACGAGCACCGACTGGCGTGCAACCCGCAACGTCAGCGACGCATCGGCGAACCAGCTTTCCGGTACGACGACGCGCGCATCGTTGGTGTTGGTGAGCATCATCCGCGACGTGTAGCGTCCGTCGAGGTCGAGCGACGCCCAGGAGGCGATCTCGCTCTGGAGCCCGTGCGCGCTGACGAACTTTGGAGTCAGCAGCGCGGTCGCGTCACGAAAGGTCTCGCCGGTCGCATCATTGCGATACTCACCGATGCGCGCGTCGGTGAGCGACGCGGTCGCAGTCGCCGTCAGGCGCGGGTTCACCCGCCACGTCAGGTCTGCCTCGGCGCCGCGCCTCACGCTCCGCGCGACGTTCCTGTGCAGGACGTAGCCGATCTCGTTGATCTCCCCAATCGGCGCGATCTCGTTGCGGAACTGCATCAGGAACAGGTTTGCCTGCAGCTCCACTCCCGCGCGTCGGAGGAGAATTCCCGCCTCGATGTCGCGCGCCGATTCCGGATGCACTCGCGTCAACGGCAGCACTGAACGGGCCGTGACGCTGTCGAGATCATCCGCACCGGCAAACATATCGGCGCGCGTTGGCTCGCGACCGTTGATGCCGATGCTTGCGTAGCCGCTGAGGCCGGGGGTTAGGCGGACACTCGCGCCGGCTTTGGGGTTGAGGAACGACCACCTCACGCTCGGGCGTGCGACGCCGGAGCTCGCGGTCGGCTTGTAGCGAAACTGCGCGAGCCGGAGCTGCAGGTCGCCGAACATCGTCGTGCGGCCGCGCGTCAGCGATCCCTTCGCGAATGCGCTCTGCTCGCCCTTGTAGCCCGTGTTGTCGTAGCGGCGCGTCGACAGGTCGGGGTGAACGTTCTGCCAGTGATCGCGCGCGTAGCGGCTGGCGTGAAATCCGAGCGACGCGCTGCGCGATGCGCCTGTCCACTCGAGCGCGCTGATGATCCCGCCCCAGCGCGAGTGCAGGTTGTAGCGGTACACGTCACCGTACGGAACATCGTACCAGCCACCGGCGTCGAACCCATACACCGTGGTCGCCGCGCTCGCAGTAGTAGAAAGCGCATGCGTCCACGACAGGCTCGCCAGGTCCTGGTGGAAGCGATCACCCACTGCATCGGCGCCGGCGTTGCCGTACGGGTTGTCGCGCGGAGTGTCGCGCAGCACCGACAGCGGTGAAGCGTAGTACGCCTGCTCGTTGGAGGAGAGTCCGGCGAGCAGCATCACCTTGATCACGTCATTCGCGCTGAACCAGCCACCGCTCGCGAACCAGGAGTTCGACCTGTTCCCCGAGTTGTAGCGATACCCGTCTGTGCGCTGCGCCGAGGCGCGCAGGTAGCCGGCAAAACCGCTCCTGGTCAATCCCGACTGGTACTCCGCGCTCCCGCGCGAGCTGTTGTACGAGCCGCGTGTCAGCTGCAGCTCACCAGCGCGCTGAACGCCGGCGACCGGCACCGACTCGAAGTTGACCGAGCCCGCGTATGACGCGACGCCGTGGGTGCTGCTCCCAACGCCACGTTGCACCTGTACCGACGCGATGCTGTTGGCGAAATCGGGAAAGTTGGAAAAGAAGAGCCCCTGGTCCTCGGGCTCGTTCAGCGGGATCCCATCGAGCGTGATGTTGATGCGCGTCTGGTCCATCCCGCGCATCCGCATGTACGAATAGTTCGACCCGGATCCGCTCTCTGCGTACGCGGTGATTCCCGGCGAGGACTGCAGCAGGATCGGCGTTTCCTGTCCCGTGTAGTGGCGGCCGATCTCGGTCGACGTAATCGTCTTTGCGGAGTTCGGTGCCGATCCCTGGCGCACGGCGGTGACCTGCACCGACTCGAGACGATGCGCGTGCGTCGCGCGCGTCGAATCGGCGGATGCGCGATCGGCTCGGCTGCTATCCGATGTTGCTTTCGGGGGCGCGGTATCCTGCGGCACTGCCTGCAGGGCGAGCATGAATGCGAAAGCCAGCACGTGCGCTCCTCGGTGAACCACCGATAATCGCGGATTGTCGCGAGGGAGCGGAGCCGGTGGCGGGACGAGGGCTGCCGTTAGGCAGCGACCGATCGAACCGCACCTGCACCAGTGACGCTCCCTTCGCTGGAATGACCCAGATCAGGTTCGACGGGTGTGATCTCAGCCCGCGCTTGTCGACTCCGTGCGCGGGCACCCCGTGCCACTGTACTGCCGTTACTGCTACACTCTCGACGTTAACGGGTTGCGTGCAGTCGGCGCAACGTTGCCGGCCGGCCAGTTCGCGCGCTCAGGCCGTTCGCGGCTCGTCCGGCTCCGCTCGCATCGATTGAATGTCGAGCCCGACCCGCCGGGCCCACGCTTCGTATTCGCCTGGCGCGATCTCGGACGGCTTGATCTCGCTCCGCCCGCCCCAGAACACGTTCGTGTAGCTCACCGGAATGCCGATTGACGCGAGATGCGCGTCGATCGCCGCCTTGTGGGCGAGCACGATCGGCTTTTCGGTGCCGTGTGCGACCGCCATGATGTTCACGTTCGCGAACTCGTCGCCCCCCTCGCGCCAGTACGCGTGCGTGAGAATGTGATGACGACCAACCTCACGACCCGCTTCGATCTCCCGACCCGCCGGCACGCGCCAGTGGAAGAGCGCGTTGTAGCGCGTCACCCGTGTTCCGTCGGTGCTCGGCTTCACATGCTCGAGGAATGTCGAGAAACGACCGATCACGCCCCGCTCCGCGAGCGAGCGGGAGACACGGAGGAATTCCTCGTACGAGACGCCCGCGTCGCGCGCCCGTGCGCGCCACGGCTCGGCCCCGATCTCCCCCGCCTCGAGTTCCCGCTTGAGCGCGCCAAGCACCCGCCAGTCCAGCTCCGAGAGCTCGACGATGTTGGTGTCCAGGACGCGGCCCGGCTCGTCGGTCTTCGCGCCCGGCTCCATCCCTTTGCGACGGACATGTCCGACGCCTAACGCGAAGAGCCGCTTCGCCGGCATGATCCGGTACGCGTCGGCGCCGACGGTGCGCGCGAGGAAGTCGCAGTGCTTTCGCATCGAGAACCCGACCGGGACCTTGAGCGTGGTCCAGAGCCGGTACACCGAGCCGCGCGTTTCGCCGTCGGTGGAGCGAATCACGACGTGGCCCGAGAACGGGTCTTCCTTCGACATGTACTCGAACGCGGCGTCGAGCTTCTCGGCTGGGACCTTCCAGGCAACGAGCGCACCAGGCGCGAGGTTCGTCGCCATCAGCGTTTGCCGGACACGCCGGATCGTGTGCGATTCGAGCATCGCCCGAATGCGCTCGTGGACCGTTTCCTCGGGGAGCTCGGCGAGGCGAGCGATCTCCGCGAACGGGTCGGGGAGAAAGCCGGCGATGCGATCCTCGGAGACGGCGAGGATGCGTGCGTTGGTGGGGTCGGCGATCTCGGTTGGAGCGACTGTCGGCACTGACTCGGCGGGTGTGGGTCGCCCGAAAGATACCCCTGACGCAGGTGAGACGTGACAGACTCCGGACGCGGGCCCGCTGAGCGAGTGCTTGCGGTCGAGCCCGAGTGCTTTCAGTTTCAGCAATCCCCCAAGGAGATCCTGATGCTTCGCAGCGTCCTCGCCATCGTCACCGGATTCGTCGTCATCGGCTTCCTCGCCTTCGGCACGGACGCGATCATGCACTCGGTGTTCCCCGACGAGTTCGGCCCCAACAACCGGGTGGACGACGTCGGGATTCTCGTCCTGACTGAAGTTTACGTGTTCATCTACGCGACCTTCGGTTGTTGGCTCTGCGCCCGGATCGCCCGCCGGCGCCCGATGTTCCACGCACTGGTCCTGGGCGCACTCGGACTGGCGTTCAACATGATCGGCTCCTACATGATGTGGAACACGGCCCCGGCGTGGTATCACATCGTCGCGCTGCTGGTTGCGATGCCCGCGGCATGGCTTGGCGGTCGCATTGCCGAGCGTCAGATGGAGAACCGCCCCGTCGGTCTCGCCGGCGCGCCGGCATGAGCAGCTCGCGATGAACGGAGTGCGCGTCCGTCGCGCCACATGAGGGCCTGGTGAGCGGCCGTCCGTACATCCTCGCCGAGTCCTACTGGGGAACGGTGCGCGACACGGTGTACGACGTCGCGATCCTCCCGTGGGGCGCGACCGAGGCGCACAACTTTCACCTCCCGTACTCGACCGACGTCATCGAGTGCGACGTGCTCGCCGCTGAATCGGCGCGGCTGGCGTGGGAACGGGGCGCCAGGGTCATGGTCCTGCCGACGATTCCATTCGGCGTGAATACCGGCCAGCTCGACGTGCGCTTCTGCATGAACATGAACCCGAGCACCCAGGCCGCGGTGCTCGCGGACGTCGTCGACGTGGTCGAGCGCGCCGGCGCGCGGAAGCTGGTGATCTTCAATTCACACGGCGGAAACGACTTCAAGCAGATGATCCGCGAGCTGCAGCCGCGGACGACGGTCTTTCTCTGCACCGTCAACTGGTGGCAGGTCGTGGACGCGAAGCAGTTCTTCACCGAGCCAGGCGACCATGCCGGCGAGCTGGAGACGAGCGTCCTCCTCCACTTCACCCCGTCGCTCGTCCGGCCGTTAGGCGACGCCGGCGCCGGCCGCGAGCGAAAATTCACGATTGCCGGCCTCCGCGAGCGCTGGGTCTGGGCTCAACGCGAGTGGACTCGGGTGACCGCCGATACTGGCGTCGGCAATCCGCAGCACTCGACCGCCGAGAAAGGCGCAAAGTTCTCCGCCGCCGTCTGCGAGAAAGTCGCCGCGTTCCTCGTCGATCTGGCCGCGGCGGAGCCGGAGACGCTGTACGAGACCGGGGGCCAGGGGCCGGGGGCCAGGCGTTAGGCACGGCCATGGCAGGCCGTTGCTGGCCCCTGACCCCTGACCCCTCCTAACGGCTAACGGCTTCCTTCAGCGGTACCGGCCGCTCCCCGGTCACGAGCAGCTCGTCAGCATTGTCCGGTGTCTGCGCGCCCGGGAGATCGGCGATGAACCGGGCGCCGCCGTTAGGGGCGTCGCTCACCTGGACCGAGCCGCCGCTCTGGAGGACGAGTTCGCGGACAACCGCGAGGCCGATGCCGGCGCCGGTGGCGCCGGCGGCGATCGCTGCCTGACGGCGGAAGAAGGCGCGCCAGACCGCCTCACGGTCCGCCTCGGGGACGCCCGGACCCTGGTCATCCACCCAGATGCGGATCGCCTCGCCGACGCGCTTGGCACCGACCGTGACCGTCTGGCCGTGCGGGCCGTACTTCACCGCATTCTCGAGGAAGTTGAGCAGGACCTGACGAAATCCGAGCGAGTCCACCGTCGCCCAGAGATCCGGCTCGATCTCGGCGACGATCTGCACGCCGCGTTCGGCCGAGAGGGGCGCGAACGATTCGATCGTCTGCCTGACGGCGCCGCTGACATGCGTCGGAATCGACGAGGCGCGCTCGGCGCGCTTCCGCAGCCGCGTGTAGTTGAGGATGTTGTCGACGAGGATCGTCAGGCGGCTCGCTTCCTTTTCGATGATGCGGAGCGCGCGATCGGCGTCGTGCGGCGTCCGCATCGATCCCTTTCGCAGCAGCTCGGCGAACATCCGGATCTGCGCGAGCGGGGTGCGCAGCTCGTGCGACACGCTCGAGACGAAGTCGGCGCGCAGCTGCGTCAACTCGCTCGTGCGCCGGGCACCGCCCGCGCGCACGCGGTTCTGGATGAGGAACGCGAGCGAGAAGAAAAGCCCGAGAATGAGCGCCTCCTCGATCGCGAGCGCGATGTCGACCTCGCGCATGATCTCCGCGCTTCGCATCTCGCGCACGACCGCCCACGGTACGCCGCTCACGGGGGACGCGGCGTAGATGACGTCCACGCCGAACATCCCCGGGCCGTGGCCACTCGACGTCGATCCGCTCAACGCTGCCCGGACATGCGCCGGCATGCTCGACCAGGGGAGCATCCGCGGGATCTGCTCCCCTGAATTGCTGCGGCTTGCCACGACCGCGACCGAGTCACCGACGCGTGCGATGACCGAGGTGCGTCCGCTCCGGTTGTTGCGTGACGCTGGATTCAGTCCGCGGAACGTGTCATCGGTGACCGGGATCCAGAGGGCGATCCATCCGGTGCGTCCGACCCACTCGGTGCGCTCGCGAATCGCGAAACACATCTGCGCGCCGCAGCGCACCGTTCCGGTGAGCTGGCGGCTATCGAGGTAGCTCCAGGCGACAGGCTGCTGCGCCGACCCTCCGCTCTTGTCGGCCGCGAGGACATTGCTGCTGTCATCGACGGCCGCGGCGATTGCGCCGATCCCGTTGCTGTGCAGCCCCGACACCATCGCGTCGAGCAGCGCCTGCAGGTCGCGGCGCGCGTCGGTTGTGCCGAGGTCGCGACCATTGGCGAGCTGCGCCGCCATGACGACGCGGTCGCGCTGCGCCCCGGCCCATGACCCCGTCGCGCTCTTGCTCGTCGAGAGCGAGATGTCGAGTACCGACGCGACCTCGTCGAACGCCGACCGCCTCACGTACGTGACGCGCCACGCGACCCACGCGACCGCGATCAGGCCGAGCGCGGTCCACAAGTACTTCGGCGAGATGCGCAGCCAGGGCTTCACGCGGTCACGACGCCAGCGCCGATGACAAGTGTCGTTGCACGCTTCATGGATCGAAGCGGTAGCCCGCCTTCCAGACGGTCATGAAATGGCGTGGCTCAGCGGCCACGTCTTCGAGCTTCTTCCGCAGCTCGCCCATGTGGATGTCCACCGTTCGCGTCATCACGTCCGCCTGATGGCCCCACACTTCACGCAGCAGCGTTACCCGCGACAGGACCACGCCGGGTCGCTGCACCAGTGCCAGCAGCAGGTCGTATTCGCGCGGCGTCAGCGCGACACGTTCACCCGCCTTCGTCACCACGCGTGCGCTTGGCGTGATCTCGACGTCGCTGAAGCTGTAGCGTTCCGAGGCCGCACTGCTCCCACCGGGCAGGCGAGAGCGGCGAAGCTGCGCCGAGACGCGGGCCAGCAGCTCGGAGAGCCCGAAGGGCTTGGTGACGTAATCGTCGGCGCCGACGCGGAAGCCGTGCACCTTGTCGGCCTCTTCGCCGCGTGCGGTGAGGATGATGACCGGCATCTGGAGCCCTGCGCCGCGGATCGACTCGAGGGTGCGATAGCCGTCCATTCCCGGGAGCATCAGGTCGAGGATCACCAGGTCGGGCTTCTCATCGCGAGCGCGCTGGGACCCGCGGATCCCGTCGGACGCGACCTCGACGGCGTAGCCCTCGTCCTCGAGTGTGCGCCGGAGGCCGAATGCGAGGTCTTCATTGTCCTCGACGATGAGGATTCGTGTCATGCGTGGGTCCCTGAAAATAGCGGGGCCGCCCGATTCATCCGCCTCGAGCCGCACCCCTGCCGCCATCCCAAAGATCGCCGCAAACGCCGGACGCGCGACTCCCTCCGCAGTACGTGAACTGTAAGGGATTGCCGCCGCCCACCCTTGCCGCAGCCGCCCGCAAACACCAGTATCGGAGGCCGAGTCCGGGAGACCGACGCCGGCTGTTCCGACTCCCCCACCGTGCTTCATCAGAGGTCAGATGCTTCTCACGCGATATGCCCGGGTGCTCGCTGCCGCAGCGTTCGCGGTCGCCTGCGCCGACCGCAGCCCGTCTACTGGTCCAGGCGCGGCCGCTCCCCCGAATGCCATCTACGGCGGCGAGCCGACCGGCGCACGCCAGTTCGCGAGCGTTGGCGCGCTCCTCTACGACTTCGACGGCAACGGCATTCTGGATGGCGACGATGAAGACTGCACCGGCAGTCTGATCTCGGCCACCGTCTTCCTCACCGCGGCACACTGCGTCGAGTTCTTCCCGAAGAACGCGCAGCTCCATGTCTCGTTCGCCCCCGATCTCTATGCCACCGGGATCACGGTCATTCCCGCGACCGGGTTCGTCTTCGATCCGGCGTACGGTCACGACAACGGCGACCTGCACGACATCGCGGTGGTATTCCTCCCCGCGAGGGCAACAAGGGGGATGACTCCCTACAAGCTCCCGGTTGCCGGCTACCTCGACGCGATCTCGGCGAAGGGCGCGCTCTCGAAGGCGACCTTCTACAACGTCGGCTACGGTACGGGCAACACCGCGACGGGTATTCCCGGTTTTCCGTACGACGGTGTCCGCAAGGTGTCGGTCTCCCGGTTCGGCGCGCTCCAGCCGACGTGGCTGCAGCTGTTGATGAACACCAACGCCACCGGTACTGGCGGCGACTGTTATGGCGATTCGGGGGGCCCGAAGTTCCTCACCACCGACCCGACCACGGTGCTCGCGACGGTCACGACCGGCGATTATGTGTGCCGGGCG
>JANMAM010000076.1:0-4352 GCA_031359795.1 Gemmatimonadaceae bacterium | reverse complement strand
GGGCCGAGGGGGAGGGACGTGATTGTGGGGTTGGAGGATTTGGAGAGGATATGCGGCAGTTAGGCAGTGCCCGGCTGCCGCACTGGTTGGTCGAGAGGCGAGGCAACCTCGCAGTTGGGCCGCTTTTTCGAAACCAGCCTCACTGGCATTCCGTGGTACGCGCCAACCGTCCCCCACTGGTAAGACGAGTCGGACGCGATGCGCCTCTCGAACCAGATGTAGGCAGGGCTGTCGATGACGAGAAAGCGCGATGTCGCACAAAGGAAGTCGGCGGGGTGCACGACGCCGGTCAGGATGTATCGTTCCGTCGCGTAGAGATCGATCAGCTTGTACTCCTGGACGGCGCTTTTCGCGTTTGCACCGTCCAGGGCGAGTGTCCAGTCGAGGAGGTAGCGATAAGGTTGCGCTCCGCGATCTGCGTAGTGCGCCATCTGCCAGAAATCGAACGCTGACTCGACCACGACCGGCAAGCCTCGAAGCTCGTCGGTCACCACCAAGGCCGGCCGCTCGACGCGCGGCTTCCGCGCTGCGTAGATGAGCGGGTACGCCGCAAGAAGGCCGAAGAACACCGCCCACACGATGCCCACCGGCGTGTGGCGCCCAACGACTACACCGTGGCGAGATGCTGCCGACGACGAGCTACCGTTCACCATCTGAGCGACAATGATCCCCCAACCCAGGATGCTGGGTAGCAGGTACCGGTCGAGGAAGACCGGCAAGCTAAGTTTTGCGAGAAGAAAGTTCGCTGGTACGAGGCAGATCAGCGCGACGCCCATGAGGACAAGTGGGGTCCGATAGCGCGCCTCTGTATCGGCAGCGGTCTGCTCCCGTTCCACTTGCCGGTTTCGCCAGACCGCTTGCGACACCGCCAGCACGATCGCCGCGAGCGGCAGCCAGAGAGTCTGTCGATGCAAGAGCGCATACAAATCTCCTCGTGTCGGTGACACGAGCCAGCTTCGCGGCTGGTTCATCTGGCCCTGCGAAATGACGGCAGGCACCCACATCGTAAAAACGAGCCACGCGCCCACTGCCGATCCGTACAGCGCTGGTCGAAAGCGATGCTCCAGCAGATCGGCGAGAATCAGCGCCCCGAGGATCGCGGCGCTGTAGAACCCACCAAAGGCATGGCTGAAGACGAGCAGGAGGTTGGCGAAAAAAGTGGCGACCAGTAACCGCCGGCCGGTGCGTTCGTTCCGGTTCGCCGAGTCCGCGACGAGAAGCACGATGGCCACTGCGAAGATGAAGAGACCGTAAAATCGCGCGAAGTTGAGTTGGTCGAGAAGCGGCTCCGATCCGAAAAACGCCACGGCGATCCCGGCTGCGGTCGCACGGGTCGTGTAGTGACGACGCAGCAGGAACCACAACACAACGAGCGCCGCCCCCGCGAAAAGGCCCGTCACGAGTCGCAGCGATAGCTCATTGGTGCCGAAGGCCGCGCTCCAAGCGCGCATCAGCAATTCATAAAGCGGCGGGTTATTCTCCGCGCCATTCGCGATCGCGCGCACCATGTGGGCCATCGAACGATCCGCCACCAGCGACAGAGTCGCCAGTTCGTCATACCAGAAGAACGGGTTCACTGCGTGTGCGATCAGTGTCGTGGCGATCATTACCGCCGCACCGATGCTGGCGCCGATGATGTCCAGACGCGCAAACTGACCGCGTCGGGTCACCCCGCCGGCCGGATGCACTGCCGACCGATCGGCGGCCGCCGGGACGTTGGAATCAGTCAAGTTCGGATAGATGAAATTGTCGGGTCGCCGGGCCTGCTAGCCGCGTGGGGTGGCTGCTCCGGCTGCACCCCGGTCATTGGGCGAGCGTACCCCGCCGGGCGGCGTTGATTCATACACTTCGTCGATGACGAACGCAGGGCGGCGGCGTGACTCGTCGAGCGTGCGCCACAGGTATTCGCCGAGCACTCCGAGCATCACCATCTGCACGCCCGCCGTTAGCGCAAGCAGCATGACAATCGGCGCATAGCCCTTCACCGGGATGTTGTTGAAGGCCCAGTTGTAGAGCACCCAGGCTGCGTACACGAACGCACTGATAGCGACAGCAAATCCCAAAACGGATAGCACCCGGATCGGCGCGTACGAAAAGGCGACGAAGGAGTCGATGAAGAGCTTTATCTTCTTGGACAGCGTCCAGCGGGACTTTCCTTTCTGCCGCGCTCGGCGCACGTATGGGATGCTGACCGGCTGAAATCCAAGCCAGAAAATCAGCGACATCAGGTTCGTGTTCTTCTCACGAATCCGGTTTACTTCGTCGGCGACTTGCCTGTCGATGAGGAAGAAATCGAAGCCGCCCTCCGGATAGTCTTCGAGGGCGAAGCGGCGCATCAGCGAATAGTAGGTATTTGAAAACAGCTTCTGCCCGGCCGACTCCTCGCGATCGGCTCGCACCGCGAAGACCGCTTTTGTGCCGCGTTCCCAATGCGCCAGCATCTCGAGAAATATTTCCGGAGGATCCTGCAGATCGGCGGCGATCATGCCGACACATTCGCCCGTCGCTACGGTCAATCCTGCCTGGATCGCCGCCATCGACCCGAAGTTGCGGGTCAACTTCACGACCTTTATCCGCGACGGGTCCCTGGCCTGGTGCTCGAGAAGTGCCGATAGCGACATATCTCCTGAACCGTCGTCAACGAACACGAGCTCGACCTGGTAGCCATGGAGCTGCGCCTCGAGCGAGAGAAGCCGGGGAATCGTGTCCGGGATGTTCTGCTCGTTGAAGTAGATCGGAACGACGATCGAGAATATTCGTGTAGTCACGCCGCGACTCCCAATCGCTTGATCTCGATCAGCACCGCCTCGATTACTCGATCCTGCTCGGAATCGCTGAGGTGCGGGCCGATTGGAAGGCTCAGTACTTCGTCGTGGATACGGTTGGCGATGGGAAAGGCATCGGCCGGGAACGCGAGGCTTGCGTAGGCCTGCTGGCGATGCGGTGGAGTCGGATAGTGAATCAGGCAATTGATCCCGCGCGCCGCGAGCGCCCGATGCAACAGGTCACGTTCGGGGCTCCGGACTACATACAGGTGCCAGCACGACTCGCCGCCATTCTCATCCGCGGGAAGCACGAGCCCCGAGCCGGTCAGTGCCTCCCGGTAGCGCAACGCGAGGCGAACACGGCGCGCATTCCACTCGTCGAGATGCGCGAGCTTGACGTCGAGAACCGCCGCCTGAATGTCGTCGAGCCGGCTGTTGTAGCCCTGGACCTCGTTGACGTACTTCACCCGGGAGCCGTAGTTGCGCAGCACGCGCAGGCGGTCGGCAAGCGCATCGTCATCGGTCGTGACAGCGCCCGCGTCGCCGAACGCACCGAGGTTCTTGCCCGGGTAAAAGCTCCACGCCGACGCGTGTGCGAGGGATCCGACGCGGCGCCCGCGATACCGCGCACCGTGTGCTTGCGCGGCGTCATCGAGCACTTTCAGGTGATGGCGCCCGGCGATCTCCATGATCGCGTCCATCTCGGCTGGACGTCCGTACAAATGCACCGGCATGATCGCGCGAGTTCGCGCTGTGATCGCGGCTTCAATCGCGGTTGGATCGATGTTGTAGCTCTCGAGGGTTGGCTCGACCGGCACCGGAGTCGCGCCGGACTGGCTGACCGCCAGCCAGGTCGCGATGTAGGTATTCGACGGGACGATCACTTCGTCGCCACGTCCGACACCGAGCTCGCGTAGCGACAAGTGCAGCGCGTCAAGGCCGTTGGCGACGCCGATGCAGTGCCTGGCTCCAACGAAATCTGCGAAGTGCTTTTCGAATGCGGCGAGTGGTGCACCGAGAAGGAACCAGCCGCTGTCGGCGACGCGTAGCATCGCTTCGTCGATCTTGTGCTTCAACTCGAGATACGGAGCGCGCAGATCGAGAAACGGCACGGCAGGCCTACTCACATTCACCTCGCGCGCGCAAGGAAGTCGGCATGATCGCGAATGTATTCTGCCTCGTCGTATTCGCCTGATGCGAGTGCGAGCACGATCGTTCCCGGCGCGAAGTCGCGCAGCTCGTTCCAGATCATCGCCGGCACGAAAAGCCCCGTCCGAGGCGAATCGAGCATGACATCGAGAGACGCGTGCGCGTCTTCAAGAGTGACGACAACGCTTCCGGAGAGTGCAACAATGAACTGCTCGACAGTTCGGTGGGCGTGGCCCCCTCGCTTCATGCCGTCAGGCACGCCAGCGATGGTGAAGTAACGCCTTGGGACGAATGGGATGTGCGCCCCCGCCTGCGCCCAAGTCAATGAACCGCGGGCGTCCGAGTTTTCAGGGATCGCGACGCGCCTGACGCCGCTCAATCCGGCCGATGGCTTCGCGCCGGAACCATCGCCGGCTGGCACCTGGCCAATGACACGCG
>JANMAM010000074.1:0-31517 GCA_031359795.1 Gemmatimonadaceae bacterium | reverse complement strand
ACGATCGCCCGCCGGCGTGGCAAGACGTGGTACGTCGGCACGATGACCGACGAGCAAGCGCGGACGGTTGCGATCCCGCTGCGCTTCCTCGGCCCCGGCGCCTACGTCGCCGAGATCCGGGCTGATGACGAGAGCGTCTGGCCTAACGCGAAGGTCGTTCGCGTTCGGGTGACCGCGACAGACACGATTCAGGCGCGGCTAGTGGCGGCTGGCGGGCACGTGATGCGGATCGTCCCGGCGCGGGCAGGGGATGCGTCGCTGCCGAGGTACCGCCGCACGGGCGTTACCTGACGGCCGCCATCTCGCCGGTATCCGACTGCACCAGATCTACCTCGACGCGCAAACCAAGCGCCTTGGCTGCACGAGCGAGAGTCTCCATCGTGAAGTTCGCGTCCGGCGACTCGAGCTTCGCGTACGCCTGCTGACTGACACCCATCCGCTTCGCGAGCTGGGTCTGCGTCAGTCCAGCATCTTCCCGCGCCCAGCGGAGTGCGAGTCGCGCGGCGAGGATCGGGTTGATCGGCACCATGTCGATCGTCGCGCCACGTGGAGCCTTCATCCGCGACGAAGGCCTCGGCGGAGACACACGCTCCTCCAGCTGCACCTCGAGCCAGCCTTCGATCGCTGCCTCCGCGCGCGCTCTGATGTCGTCGCGGCGGCTGAACGTCTGACAGCCGGGCGCATCGGGGAACCGGGCGAGCGTCGCGCCGCCTTCGTGGGTGATGACTGCTGGGTAGCGCATTGCATTCACCTCCGCCTGTCGGCGCGATCTATCGAAGCTTCACTCCGGATTGACGCTCGATGCTCTTGAGAGTCCCGATTGGAAAATCCCTCTCGGGGTGGGGCACCGTGACCGTGCCCTTTTTTGTCGGGTGTTTGAAGTGATGGTGGGAGCCTTTAACTCGCACCTCGGTCCACCCGTCGGCTCTTAGCGCATCGATCACATGTCGTGAATTCATTGCGGCGACGGTCCCAAGTTACAACTTATAGGTTGTGTGTCAAGACCCGCGTGCCGGCGGCCTCGCCCCAGCGAGGCAGCGTACTTGAGTGAGAGCGTGAACTGTAGCAGCGCCGGCGGTAGCGGCATTGCTTCGCTGCCGCAAAGCGAGGCAAATCCTTGCAGCCCATCGATCTGTTGACCCCGCAAGTCGCGAGACATCGGGGCTGGCGGCACGCCGGAGCGCCAGGTAGTCGCTGGCGCGGTGAGCGGTGCGTCACTGCCGAGACGCTAGGCTCGCTGGACGCTCCATTCTCGAGTATGTTCGCCCGCAGCAGAATGCGGGACTTTCTACAATCGTGGAGATACGGGCATGGACAGTGACATCTCGCGCCGCGCTTTCACTCAGATCGCCGGTCTCGGCGCGCTCTCGGCAGCAGTGCCGCGTGTCGCGGCCGCAGAACGGGAGACGCCGGCGATTGCGTCTCCTGGACGCTCGTTCCCGCGCGGATTTCTCTGGGGCTCCGCGACCGCATCGTACCAGGTGGAAGGCGCGGTGAGCGAAGATGGCCGAGGCCCGTCCATCTGGGACACGTTCTCGCACACGCCCGGCAAGACGGTCGGCGGCGCGACCGGCGACGTCGCCGACGATCACTACCATCGGTACAAGCAAGACATCCAGCTGATGAAGGCACTCGGCGTCAAGGCGTATCGCTTCTCGATCGCCTGGCCGCGTGTGTTTCCGCAGGGGAGTGGCTCGCCGAATCCAAAGGGGCTCGACTTCTACAACAAATTGGTGGACGAGCTGCTGGCGAACGGCATCAAGCCCTTCGCGACGCTCTATCACTGGGACCTTCCGCAGCCGCTGCAGGACAATGGCGGTGGCTGGGAATCGCGAAACACCGCCGAGGCGTTCGGGCACTACGCCGGCTACGTCGCGAAACATCTCTCCGATCGCGTCAGGAATTTCTTCACGATCAACGAATTCGGCGCATTCGTCGACCTCGGATATTCGGTCGGTATTCACGCGCCGGGTCTGAAGCTCCCGCCGGGACGCTTCAACCAGACGCGGCATCACGCCGTTCTGGGCCATGGGCTCGCCGTGCAGGCGATCCGGGCGAACGCCAAGCCGGGAACGAAGGTCGGGCTCGCGGAGAACATGTACGTCTGCGTGCCGGTCATCGAGAACGAAACGCACATCAGGGCGGCCGAGCGCGCAACGCGGGAGATGAATGCGGAGTACATGACGGTGATTCAGGAAGGCAAGTACACCGATGCGTATCTCGAGCGGACCGGCGCCGATGCGCCGAAGTTCACCTCCGCCGACCTCAAGGTGATCGCGAGCCCGCTCGATTTCGTGGGCATCAACATCTACACGGCAACATGGATTCGTGCCGACGACTCGCCGTTAGGCTTCACGCCCGTTGAAAATTCGGGCTCCTACCCGCACATGGCCTCGTCGTGGCTGACGATCGGTCCGGAAGCCTTGTACTGGGGCCCGCGCAATGTGGCGAAGATCTGGAAGGCGAAGGAGATCTACATCACGGAGAACGGATGCTCGACGTCGGACGTGCCGGCGGCTGATGGCATCGTCTACGATACGGATCGCGTGATGTATCTGCGGAATTATCTCTCGCAGCTCCAGCGCGCGACGGCCGATGGCGTGCCGGTGAAGGGCTACTTCCTCTGGAGCCTGATGGACAACTTCGAGTGGGCCGACGGATACACCAACCGCTTCGGCCTGCACTATGTGGACTATGAGACGCAGAAGCGGACGCCGAAGTTGAGCGCGTCGTTCTATCGCGAGGTGATCGCGCGCAACGCGGTCACATGAACTCGATTCAGGGCGAGGATGGAAAGGCACACAATCAATGTTCAACATGTACCAAACGCGACTCTGCCACAAGACGTTTAGGATAAATCCGAAACCGTATTAAGTCGGGCGACTTGGGTTCGCGCGCGCTCCATTGCGCGGACAATGTTTGTCCCACAGGATTGGAGGCGAGTCACTCGTTCATCAGGAGTTCCAAATGGTCACACGAACTTTCCGCCTGTTCCTCTGTTTGCTCGTTGCATTCGTCGGCTGGACGGCGAACGCGCAGCAAGCAAGTCAGAGCCCGATGCCGACACAGTTTGTCGTACTGAATTACATGAAAGTCACACCCGGCAAGGGCGACGACTACCTGCGGCTGGAGGAGCAAGTGTGGAAGCCCCTCCACCAGCAACGGATCAAGAACAAGGAGATGGTGGCCTGGCGATTGTACGAGGTCCCGTTCACAGCCGATACGCGTCGCGAGTACGACTACGTGACCGCCAACGTGTACGCCACCATGGCGGCGACAGAGGCGACCGGGTTGCTCGCCGCCTTCCAGCAGCTGCACCCGGGCAACGCGGGCACGACTCTTCTCACACAGACAGGCGCGGCACGACAGATTGTGCGCTCCGAGCTCTGGGAGCTCGTGGATCAGACATCGCCCACGGGCACGGCAAACGCGCCGGCGCCGCCCAGCAAGTATCTCACCCTCGACTTCATGCGGTCCAAACCCGGCGGAAACTACGAGGCGGTCGAACGTGAGTTGTGGAAGCCGATTCACCAGGACCGGGCGAAGAGCGGTGCCGCAGCGGGGTGGCAGCTCTATGCTTTGGTCCTTCCGGGCGGCACGAGCTATCCCTACGACTACGCGACCGTCAATTCGATGAGCAGTCTTTCTGCGCTCAACGACATGTATCCCGATGACCTATTCAAGCGCGTGCTCCCGAACGTGTCGCTGGCGGACATCGGCAACCGCACCGCGGCGAGCCGCGACCTCACTCGGCACGAGCTGTGGGTTCTCGTGAACGCCACTCGCTGACACACATTTAGAGACTCACATTCACAATCTGTTGGCGGGCGGCTGGTAGCTCAGCCGCCCGTTGCACATCGAATTGCTAAGGTTAGCCTCGACCAGTCACGGTACCACCAGTCGGCCATCTCGAACTACGATCGCGCCGTCGACTGTGACCGTTGCATTGGTTACCGGAAAGCCGAATCCGCCGGCGTCCTTGTTTGACCCGCCGAGCAGATCGTTCTGACCTATCGCTAACGTCACGAGTCCCGCGGCGTTTGCTGGTCGGTAATCCCCATCTTTCTCGATTACGTGGAGCGCGGGGTTGAGTCCAATCGACACCGATGCAAACACGTCCTTTGTGCCGGTATGCGCGTTCAATATCTCCCGAAGACATTCAGCGCCAGTCTGAGCGGTGAAGGCGGTAAGCTTTCCGTTCTTGAACTCATACGATGCGCCGAGGAGTGGTCTCAACTTGCAGTCATCCCTCGGTACAACGACACGTCCGTTGACCGTCGTCTCTACCGGTGCAAAGAAGACAGAACCTCCTGGTAGCCTGGCGGTACGGTCCCGAAACACTTTGCTCTTCGCGTTTTCCGCCGTCACGATCCCTTGATCGAGGAATATCGGACGGTCGCCGATGGCGAAGCGGATGTCGGTGCCGTTCGGTGACTCGATGCGGACGATTTTGGCTCCCCGAAGTCGCCGCTTGAGTGCTGCCCCCACCTGTGCAACGCGTGCGTAGTCCGTGTTGACGGCGTCCCAGTGCATATGCTGGAAGGCGTCAAAATCAACGTGGTACGATGCCGCATTCTGCCTCGTCGGGTATCCCACGCTCACGACGCGGACCGGCGCCGCGTTCAGCATATCGTTGATCATCTGGCCCGCTTTGCCGGCGATCGCCAGGCGGGAGTCCGGGATGTCGCGGTAGAAACTCGCCGGATCCGCTACCTCAGGCAGAGCGATCCAGACGTCGATGTGCTTTATCCACTCGGCAAAAAAGGTCGGTGGTTGTGCGAGGAATCGCTCGGGAACGTCGACGAGTTGGGATTTAGCTACGCGGTCGCTCGCGAGGAATATGGTCGCGAATCCGCCCGCCTTCTGCACCTCGATCGCTAGTGCCTCAAGCAGTGGAATGGTATGGATGCCTCCAGACAGGACCACCGCTTCGCCGGGTTTGACGCCAGCCGACGTCGTCACGACGCGGTGAGCGAGTTGAGCGAACGCGGTGTCCTGCGCAGCCATTGGATTTGCCGCGGCGAGACAAGACAAGGCTAGGAGCGGGATGCAGTTGCGCATGACAAAAACTCCCTTGAGGTTTGGTGGTCACTCTTGCTCAACGGTCCGATACAACATGCCGAGCCTGTCACTGATGGCAAGGGGTTACATCCGGTACGCTGCGAGCCTGCGACTGCCTTGATCCCGTATGAGCTCCCTGACGGCGGTTCAGGGGCGCGGATCGAAAAAGGGGGCGAAGCCAATCAATGCCCCTCGTGTTCCCGCGTTGGCAGGGCGGGTTGTCAGGCCTAACGGGCGTGGCACGGGTTCTCACTTTTTGCGCGCGTACCCACTTTCTCCAGGTGGGGCGACACCCCGGCGACAAAACACTAACGGCGCCCACCTAAGCGTGAGACCGTTTATGTGTCTTGATTGTCTGTCAGCACTTCTCTTCGAGTGGCCAGTGGCGGAATCGAACCGCCGACACGCGGATTTTCAGGCTTGAGTTGTGAGTTCCTGCAACGTTAGGCACGGTGTGTTGCGTTGCGCGCGTTGTCGGAAATTTGGCATTGCAACCGTCCAGAAGTTGGAAGGAGGTTGCTGGAGCTAGTCGTTGTTTCTCTAGAGTTTTCGGGCGAATTCCGGGCGAGGTTTGGTCGCCCGTTTCTGACGTGGAATGCCTGCCTGGTCCGACGCGTCGCGTAATGTCGGCCACGCCAGCGTCGCGGCGTTCGCCGGAACCATCCCGGGTTCCACCCTGCTGCTCCCGGCGGGCAATGTCACGCTCGCGCCCAGAACCGTGCTGCCCGTGAACCGCTCGAGAATGGTCGCCCCGGCCGCGCTGAAGATGCTATGCCCGGAGATGAACTCGGGAAATGGCGGAGTGACAACGGTGCCCGGCTGATACGGTTGCCGGTCCTCACCGCGCATCACGACAACGCCGACCGTCGAACACCAGGCTGGCCGGAAAACGAATGCGTCTCCGCGCGGACTCACGGCAACGCCCGCGACGGCACCGAGCATTTCGCCTTCTGAAAGCTGCGGCCGCCGTGGACGACGGCGTAGCTGGATGGAACTTTTCGCTGGCTTCGAAAGGGGGTCCTGTGCCTCCGGGGCGCTTGACGACACTGCTGCACAGTCGAGCCTCTTCCGCCGCCGGACGCAAGAGAAGCTCTCGCACCGCACCATCGGCGCCTCGTAATCGGCCTGGCCACGACGGCTGCGCTGCTCGGCGTCGCGGCGGTGAGCGCGTGGTGGACGGGTACGCATGCGGCCCCGCAGCGCTGGTGCGGTTCACGCTCGCGCTCGATCCGGGTGAGGCGTTGTCCGATCCCCCCGGCTGTCCATCGCCGTGTCGCGCGACGGGCGCACGATCGCTGCGCCTTTCGGCGTTGCCGCACCCGGAGCCGGCGCGCTCCAGAGCAACAGCGCCGCCGCTGATGTGCGTTTCATCGTGTTTCCTGCGTATCAGCAGCACGAACGTCCGTTGAAGCAAGTGAATTGTCGCGCATTTGACTACTCGCGGCCGAAGGTACGTTCTATTGATGGACGGAAGAAGGATTCTGTTCGCTACCCTCGCTCCGCCCGAAGCGTGCCGATTCGGGCGGAACTGCAACCTCCCTTCCGCTTGCCTCGGAGCGCGTTAGATTTATTGGTGTTTCCGGCCCCGCCGGACCAAAAACCCCGTGGCGATTTTCGGCAAATTGCGGCCACGTTAAACAACCGCTAAAGCGCCATTCCCCCCGGCGCCGCCAGCGTCGGGTTTTTTTGTTCTACGCGTTTCGCGTGTCAGTCCCAAAAAGGAACTGCAGTCATGATCGCTCCTCCCACCAGCAGCACAAAAACACAAGCGAACCGCAGCGCCTACCTCGACGCCCTTAGCCAAGGCATCCTCGTCTACGACGGCGCCATGGGCACCAATATTCAGCGCTGGCACCTAACGGCGGAAGACTACGGCGGAAAATCGCTCGAAGGCTGCAACGACAACCTGGTCCTTACCCGCCCAGACGTCATCCAGTCCATCCACGAGTCCTTCCTCGCCGTCGGCTGCGACGTCGTCGAGACCTGCACCTTTCAGAGCACCCCCCGCCGCCTAACGGAATGGGGACTGGGCGACAAGACCCGCGACATCAACATCAACGCCGCCCGCCTCGCCCGCGCCGCCTGTGACAAGTACTCGACGCCCGACAAGCCACGCTTCGTCGCCGGCAGCATCGGTCCGACGGGAATGCTCCCGAGCTCCTCCGATCCGGTCCTCTCCGCGATCACCTTCGAGGAGCTGGCAGAGAACTATTACTGGCAGGCGAAGTACCTCGTCGAGGGTGGCGTGGACGTCCTCCTCGTCGAGACCGCGCAGGACATCCTCGAGGTGAAGGCCGCGATCACCGGCTTCGAGCGCCTCTTCGCCGAGACGGGCAAGCGCACACCCATCCAGGCCCAGGTCACGCTCGACACCTCCGGCCGCATGCTGTTAGGCACCGACATGGCGAGCGCGCTCACCACGCTCGAGGCGCTGCCGGTCGACGTCATCGGACTCAATTGCTCGACAGGCCCCGAGCACATGCGCGAGCCGGTGCGCTTCCTGAGCGACGCCGCGCGACGCCCGCTCTCGGTCATCCCTAACGCTGGCCTCCCGCTCAACACCGGCACCGGCGACGCGGTCTACCCGCTCGAGCCAGGCCCGATGGCCGCGCAGCTCCAGGAGTTCGTCGAGAAATACGGCGTCCGCATCGTCGGCGGGTGTTGTGGCACAACGCCCGAACATCTCGAAGCGATCGTTAAAGCCGTTGCGCCGTTTCGTAACCAGGCGCCGCTCCACCCTGTACCCCTGGCCCCTGGCTCCCTGTCGTCCGATCGTGGCCCCGAGCCGCGCGTCTCCTCAGCGATGCGCGCGACGACGCTCCGCCAGACCCCTGCCCCGCTGCTCGTCGGCGAACGCGTCAACTCTCAAGGGTCGCGCAAGATGAAGCGCCTGCTCCTCGCCGATGACTACGAGGGGATCCTCGAGGTCGCGCGTGACCAGGTGGACGCCGGCGCCCACGTGCTCGACGTCTGCGTCGCACTCACCGAGCGTGCTGACGAAGCCGCGCAGATGTCGGCCGTTGTCAAGCTGCTGTCGATGAGCGTCGAGACGCCGCTCATGATCGACTCGACCGAGGCCAATGTCATCGAGGCGGCGCTCGAGCACGTACCCGGACGCGCGATCATCAACTCCATCAACATGGAGAACGGTCGCAAGCGCATCGACTCGGTGGTGCCGATCGCCAAGAAGCACGGCGCCGCGCTCGTTGCCCTGACGATCGATCCGATCGGGATGGCGAAGACGCGCGAACGAAAGCTCGAGATCGCGAAGCAGATTCACGACATCGTCGTCGGCGAATACGGGCTCGCATCCGAAGACCTGATCTTCGACGCGCTTACCTTCACCCTCGCCACCGGCGACGAGGAGTGGCTGCCGAGCGCGAAGGAAACGATCGAAGGGATCCGCCTCATCAAGAAGGAACTGCCGGGGGTCATGACGATACTCGGCGTCAGCAACGTCAGCTTCGGGTTGTCACTCGAAGCGCGCGGCGTGCTCAACTCGGTGTTCCTCCATCACTGCGTCGAAGCGGGACTCGACGCGGCGATCGTCAACCCGGCGCACATCACGCCATACGCCGAGATAGGTGAGGAAGAGCGAGGTTTAGCCAATGATATGGTTTGGAATACTCGTCCGGACTCGTTGCAGCGGTTGATCGAGCATTTTTCGGAGAGGGGGCCAGGGGCCGGGGGCCAGGGGGTTGTTGAAGCGGCGGACCCGTATGAAGGACTCTCAGCGGAGCAGCGGGTGCACAAGATGGTGCTCACGCGGAAGAAAGAGGGAATTGAAGATGCGCTCGATGCGGCGGGCGTTAGGCAGAATCCGGTGAAGGTGCTGAATGAAGTGCTGCTTCCCGCCATGAAGGAAGTTGGGGACAAATTCGGCGCGGGCGAATTGATCCTTCCCTTCGTGCTGCAATCCGCCGAGGTGATGAAGAAGGCGGTGAAGCATCTCGAGCAGTTTCTCGAGAAGGCCGAGGGCTACACCAAGGGACGCGTCGTGCTCGCCACGGTCTATGGGGACGTGCACGACATCGGGAAGTCGCTCGTCAACACGATCCTCTCCAACAACGGCTACACGGTCTACGACCTCGGCAAGCAGGTACCGGTCAACACGATCATCGAGAAGGCAGTCGAGGTGAATGCGGACGCGATCGGGCTGTCGGCGCTGCTCGTCAGCACGAGCAAGCAGATGCCGCTCTGCGTCCAGGAGCTCGACAAGCGTGGCCTGACGTTCCCCGTCATGATCGGCGGCGCCGCGATCAACCGGCGCTTCGGGCGGCGGGCGATGTTCGTCGAGGCCGAGCGTCCGTATGCACCGGGTGTCTTCTATTGTAAGGATGCCTTCGAGGGGCTCGAGACGATGGACGCGCTGCAGTCGTCGCCCCAGGGCCGAGCCGATCTCACCGCGAAGCTCATCGACGCGGCGCGGAAGGATGTCTTCCTCCACGCGAATGTCGGCAAGGATGTGCGCGCCGGCGACGACGCGGGCAGGCGGAGCGACGTGCAGGCCGACGTGCCCGTTCCGACGCCGCCGTTCTGGGGGGCGAAGGCGGTGAAGAACATTCCGTTAGGCGAGGTGTTTGCCCTGCTCGACCTCGATGAGCTCTATCGCCTCCAGTGGGGCGGGCGTGGCTCGGGGCCGGAGTACAAGGCGACCGTCAAGAACGAGTTCGAGCCGGCGCTCAAGCGCCTGACGGCCGAGGCGGAGCGGGAGAAGTGGCTCACGCCCGAGGCGATCTATGGATACTTCCCGGCGAATGCGAGCGGGAATGACGTCATCATCTACGACCCGCAGGCCTATGCGCTCAACGGCGAGAAGAGGGAGCTCACTCGCTTCGTCTTCCCTCGGCAGGAAGGGCGCGACCGGCTCTGCCTTGCTGATTACTTCCGGGATGTGAGCACCGGTGTTGTCGACGTCGCCGCCTTCCAGATCGTCACCGTTGGCGACGAGGCGACGCGGCGCTTCGAGAAGCTGCAGGCGGCCGGTGAGTACACCGAGGGGTATTACTCGCACGGGCTCGCGGTCGAGAGCGCCGAGGCGGTCGCGCAGTGGATGCATGCGCGCATTCGCCGCGAGCTTGCGCTGACCGACGAGCGCGGGAAGCGGTACTCATGGGGCTATGGTGCCTGCCCCGACCTCGACGATCACGCGAAGCTGTTCGAGATCCTTCCGGCGCGCGAGGAGCTCGGCATGGACTACACGTCGGCGTTCCAGCTGACGCCCGAGCAGAGCACGGCGGCGATCGTGATCCATCACCCCGAGGCGAAGTACTACGTCGTCCGCGAGGACGCGGCCGCGGCCCGCGCATGACCGCGATCGCGGATTCGCCCAAGGCCGAGAAGCTGCGGCGTCTGCTCGATCCCGACGCGGTCGTCATCTTCGATGGCGCGATGGGGACAATGCTCTACAGCAAGGGCGTCTTCATCAACCAGTGCTACGACGCGCTCAACGTCACGTCGCCGGACCTGATCCGCGAGGTGCACCGCGCCTACATCAAGGCGGGCGCGGAAGTCATCGAGACGAACAGCTTCGGCGCGAACCGGATCAAGCTGGCGCAGTACGGGCTGGAGGGTCAGGTCGCCGAGCTGAATCATGCGGCCGTGGCGCTGGCCCGTGAGGCGTCGATGGACAAGGTGCTGGTCGCCGGCGCGGTCGGACCGTTAGGCGTGCGGCTCGAGCCGTTCGGGCCGACCAGCGTCGACGATGCGTTCAATGCGTTCCGCGAACAGATGGTCGCGCTCAAGGAAGCGGGCGCGGATCTGTTCATCCTCGAGACCTTTGCCGACCTGCACGAGATCGAGCAGGCGATCCGGGCGGCGCGGGCTGTCGACGCCGAGACGCCGATCGTCGCCCAGATGACAATCGGCGTCGACGGGCTCACGCCGTACGGCGCGACCGCGGCCGACGTGGCGCAGAAGCTCGACGCATGGGGCGCGGATGTCATTGGGCTCAACTGCTCGGTCGGCCCGCAGACGATTCTCGAGGCGGTCGAGCGGATGACGCCGGTGACCAAGCGGAAGATCAGTGCCCAGCCTAACGCCGGCATGCCCCGCGAGGTGGGCGGGCGGTCGATGTACATGGCGAGCCCGGAGTACATGGCGTCATACGCTCGGCACCTGATCCAGGCGGGGGCAAAGATCGTCGGCGGGTGCTGCGGGACGACGCCGGAACATATTCACGCGGTCGTCGAGGGTGTTCGGCCATTGTCGCCGAGGACGGGGGCCAGGGGCCAGGGGCCGGGCACTGCGGGGGCCGGGGGCCGGGGGCCAGGCACTGCCACCGAGGCGACGCGGAGCAATCCGAAGCGGGTCGAGCCGACGCCGCTGGCGCAGCGGTCGAAGTTCGGGGCAAAGATTGCCGCCGGCATCTTTGTGAAGACGGTCGAGATCGTGCCGCCGCGGGGGACGGATGCGACCAAGCTCGTTGCCGACGCGATCATCCTTCGCGATGCGGGGGTCGACGCGATCAATGTGCCTGACGGTCCGCGGGCACAGTCGAGGATGGGGGCGGTGCTCACCAGCCTGCTCATCGAGCAGCGGGCGGGGATCGAGGCGGTCACGCACTACTGCTGTCGCGACCGCAACCTGCTCGGCATGCTCTCCGATCTGTTGGGAGCGTCGGCGATGGGCCTCAGGAACCTGCTCGTCATAACGGGCGATCCGCCGAAGATGGGGCCGTATCCGGACGCGACGGCGGTGTTCGACATTGATTCGATCGGGCTCACCAACCTCGTTCGCAACCTGAACCACGGGCTCGACCCGGGGAACAACGCGATCGGTGCGCCGACCTGCTTCACGATCGGGGTGGGCGTGAATCCGGCGGCGATCGACCTGGCGCAGGAGATCCGGCGCTTCGAGTGGAAGGTGGACGCGGGCGCCGAGTACGCGATCACGCAGCCGGTCTTCGATGCGGATCAGCTGGAGAAGTTCCTCGAGCGCATCGCGCACGTCCGCATTCCTATAGTAGCCGGGATCTGGCCGCTGGTCTCGGTGCGCAACGCCGAGTTCCTCGCCAACGAGGTGCCGGGGGTGTCGGTGCCTGACGCTGTCATTGCGCGGATGCGGCGGGCGAATGAGAAGTCGAAGGAGGCCGCGGTTGCCGAGGGGATCGCGATCGCGCGGGAGATGCTGGCGCGGGTGCGGGGGTCGGTACAGGGCGTTCAGGTATCGGCACCGTTTGGGAAGGTGGAGCTCGCCTTGCAAGTGACTGGGTAACGAGCCATTAGCCGTTAGGGTTGAGCGACGGCGGAATCAGGGGCGGCTCGCATCGATTTGGCAACTTCACTTACAACAGGGTCTGTATGCGCCAACGCACGAGATTGGGGATGGTCGGTCTGATGGCGTGCGTCGTCGCGTTTGCCTGTACGAGCGCGACAGAACCCGTGTTGGCGGGAGAGGTCGCGGTGATCACGGGGATCAGCGTCCCCGCTCGCGCCGCAGCCACGGATACCGTCAGGGTCGCGTTCAGCTATGTCACCGCGGCCTGCGATACCGGGCTCGCGGTCGAATCTCGACAGACGTTCAACGAGATTCGCTTCACGGCGAGGAGCAAGCACACCGACCTGCCGTGCCTCGCGGTTCTCGCGATCTCGCACCCCGTTGTCTACCTGATCCCGCCGCCGCACGAGGCGCCGCTGCGGTTGATCTTTTCGGAGCCGGACGGGAAGGACAGCGTGCGGGTAGTGGCGCCGTAATCTCCTTTCAGCCGCTCGAGGTGACCATCCGCGCGATGTGCATAACGCTTGTTGCTGCACTGGTCATCGGCTGCGGGAGCGACTCGACGTCGCCACCGTCAATCAACGGGGAGTACGCGCTGCAGACTGTTTGCGGGGAAGGGCTGCCGGTGCTCCTGCGGGACCTGCCGCCCGACTATTCGCTCCAGATTACCGGCGGCATGATCGCGATCAACGGCGACCTGACGTTCAGCGACTCCTGCACATTCCGTGAGTACAGATCCGGCGTCTTCACCACCAAGACGATCGCGTGCACCGGACGGTGGACGCCCGCCGGCCAGTACATCACGCCGGTCGAAACGGCGACGCCGGGCTGTGGCGACCGGGGCACCGGGGAGTGGAACGGCCGCAACAAGCTGACGGTTGCCTGGAACGCCATCGGGACGGCAGAGCACGTTCGCTGCGGGACGCCGATCGGTGTTGGAACACCTGCTCGTTGCTGAGGCTTTGTCGGACGGACGCCGCGGCTCGCACGCGCGGCCATCGACATTCCGCCCCTATGGGGGCGAATCCTCATTCCGCCGTCCGACGGCACCTCAGCACCATGGCAAACAAGGCATTCGAGCCGGCCAGGCTTGGCTCACTCACCCTCGCCAATCACATCGTGATGGCACCGATGACCCGCAGTCGCGCGTTAGGCAACGTCCCCAACGAGCTGATGGCCGAGTATTATGGGCAGCGGGCGACGGCCGGGTTGATCGTGACGGAAGGAACGGCGCCGGCGCCCGAGGGCCTCGGCTATGCGCGCATCCCGGGGCTGTTCAGCGAGGAACAGATCACGCACTGGAAGTCGGTCACCGACGCGGTCCACGCCCGCGGCGGGCGGATCTTCGTCCAGCTGATGCACACCGGCCGGATCTTCCACGAGCTGAACCTGCCGCAGGGCGCACGCGGTGTCGCACCATCGGCGATCGCCGCGTCCGGCCAGATGTGGACCGACCAGCAGCAGATGCTGCCTAACGGGACGCCGCGCGAGCTCGGGCCTGATGAGCTGCACAAGGTGCGCGACGAGTTCGTGCGGAGCGCGGAACTGGCGATCAAGGCCGGCTTCGATGGTGTCGAGCTCCACGGGGCGAATGGCTACCTGCTCGAGCAGTTCCTGAGCCCGCACGCCAACCAGCGTACCGACGAATACGGCGGAAGCGTGAAGAACCGCGCCCGCTTCGTGCTCGAGGTGGCGCGCGCGGTGGCCGCGGCGATCGGCCCCGAGCGCACCGGAATCCGGCTCTCGCCGTGGAGCGTGAACGGCGACCTGCCGCACTATCCGGAGATCGACGAGACGTATGGGTACATCGCCGAGGAGCTGCAGAAGATCGGCGTGGTCTACGTGCACATCGTGAAGCAGTCGAACGCGCAGGCGGCCGCGTCGTCAGCGGCGACGGTGCAGACGATCCGGCGGAAGTTCAGGAATACGCTGATCCTGAACGGCGGCTATCGCACAGTGTCCGCGATCGATGGCGCGCTGGCGAGTGAAGGTGCGGATCTCGTCGCGATCGGTGTTCCGTTCATCGCGAACCCGGACCTGGTGGAGCGATTGAAGACCGGGGTGCCGCTCGCGGCGGCGACGCCGGCGACGTTCTTCTCGCCGGGGCCGAAGGGGTTCGCGGACGGGTACACGGATTATCCCGCGGCCGTTTGATAAGCGGCTTTGGCTGATCCGTTCCTCTTAGCTCTGGCTTCCTGGCAAAGTCGGCATCACGACATCACAATCGCACGAGCCGCGAACAACTTGGGGGCAAGCGGGGCGAGACCATCTCACCCACTTGCCCCCCAACTAGTTCGGCCCTGGTGCAACGGCTCAGCCCTGCGGGCTGTTCTCGGTGACCTCGGTGTCTCGGTGTCTCATAAAATTAACTGTCACGACGCCCGGATGCTGAGGACTACGGCCGACTTGCCAGGAGGGCGGCGGCCCAGACGAACGGATCAGCAACAGCCGCGGTTCACGCCTAACGCTCCACCGGTGCACATCGCTTACAGTTCAGGACCATTTTTGAATAGTTTTCCCGCCTTAATAGCGTCAGTATCATACCAGTCTTAGCACAGTAGATCATCCAGTGCCGGAACGATCAAGCACGATAAAGCCACACCGTGCGCCATTTTGGTGGCGGGAATCACAGGATTAGTGTAGGTTAATGCCGAGTTCGGCGTGTGTTGTGCATTGCACCCCGACCCAGAGCACTCGTCGACGACGATGAGGCGTGAGTTTGCGCAGCCAGTTCTTCAGCGTGCACCGCCATCATGGTCGACGAGCGTTCCTTCAGGGACTCGAGCGGAAATACGTGGGACGTCTTCGACGAGCGTAGCTCGGGGCCGATCCGCGCCCTCGAGTGCGACTACCCGCCGCCCGAGAAGGACCCCGGCCTGGTCTTCGTGTCCCGTGCCGGGAAACGCCGGCTCTGGCCCTGCCCCGCCGACTGGATCCAGCTGCCGGACCAGGAGCTCGAAGGCCTCTGTTTCCGCGCTGCGTCGCTGGCGGATTAACAAGGAACCCTTGACCGCTGTCTGGATTGTCGCGTCGTTGACGCTCGAGATGCTCCACGGCCTGTGCATCGCGCACGCCGGAGCGCACACCACCCCGAATCGCTGGCTCTAACTGGGGCGGGTTTCCCCACGTTCCGGTCGCCTCGGCTGTACGAGTCTGGAACGACGACTCCTCCCGGAGCCGTTTCTCCCCGACACCCACCCAGACTCGAGCGAGGCACATGATGTTGAGGACATGCGCGCGTGGCGCGGCGACACTGGCAGTGATGACACTGGTCGCGTGCGCGCCGAGCGCCGACGCGCGGACGACGCAGACGTCGGCCACCAGCAGCGTTTCGCTCGCCTCCGGCGCGGCCGGTCGGGGCATGACCGCCGTCGAACAGGCACCGCTCCCCGCCGGCGCAATCCGCTTCACGGTCGCCTCGACCGGGAACTCGGCCCGCTACCGCGTGCGCGAGCAGCTGATGGGACGCGACCTGCCTAACGATGCGATCGGCGAGACGAAGCAGGTCACGGGCGCGATCACCGTCGACAGCAAGGGCGCGCTCGTTGCCGGGCAATCGCGGTTCGTCGTCGGGACGGGGTCGTTCAGGAGCGACAGCGATCGCCGCGATGGCTATGTCGGACGCAGGCTCCTCGAGTCCGGGAAGTACCCGACGGTGGAACTGGTCCCGACGACGCTGCGCGGACTGCTGGCGACGTCGGCCGACGCCGGTACGAGCGCACCGGTCACCTTCGAGCTGGTCGGCGACCTGACCGTCCGCGGAGTCACGCACCCGACGACCTGGAAGGTGACCGCGAAGCAGATGAACGGACGCGTCACCGGTTCGGCGTCGACCCGGTTCACCTTCGCCGATTTCGCGATCGACCCGCCGCGGGTGCCGATCGTCCTCAGCGTCGCCGACACGATCGGGCTCGAGTACGACTTCACGCTCGTGCGCGAGGCGGCCTCGGCGCCCTAACGGCGCGGGGCGAGACGCCGTAGCGACTCACTAACGGCGGCGGCCTCACGCGTTAGGGAGGGATCGGGATCACCGCGCAGGATGAGATAGCGCTCGTACGCTGCGCGTGCACCAGCGGTGTCCCCGGCCTGCGCGGCCAGGTCGCCCTCGACACGAAGCGTCATCGACAGGTACCTCGGCCAGCCGGTCAGGTAGGCGCGCCGGCGAATTGCGCGAAGCGCGCCGGGCTGGTCGCCGACACGCTCGTGGAGGCGCGCGATGAGCAGCGGGGCGTAGTTGATCGCGTCACCAGCGCTGTGCGCGGAGAATGCGAGCGAGTCGAGCCGGGCGACGCGTGCCGCGGCGTTGCCCTGCCTGACGTCGACAGCAAGCCAGGTGTCGAGCAATTCGGCACATGCCGCCGGGGTGGCGGCGATCGGCGGTGGCTCCGCGGGCGTGGACGGAGAGCGCAGATCGCGGATAGTCTGCACCACCCCGGCGGTGTCGGCGTGGCTCAATCGCCATTGCGCGAGCACGCAGCGGTCGGCGAGCCACGCCGCGGCCGTCCCACCAGTCGCGGCGAGCCCGGACCCAGTGAGCTCTCCGAGCCTGCGCGAGGCATCGCGGGCGACGACGCTGTCCCCATCGCCATACAGGGCATCGAGAACGCCGAGCCGCAAATGAGCTCGAGCCCCTGGCTGCAGCGCCTGAAGGCTTGCGGTCGCGCTGCGTGCCTCGCGCAGATGTCCCATGTTCAGTGCGAGGCTGTGCGCAGCGAGGAATACGGCAACGCGCGTCGCGGTTGCCGCGGGCCTCGTTCCGAGAATCTCGATCGCTCGCTCGGCATCGCTCAACGCGACACCGTCGAACTGCGCTGTCATCGCGATCGCGCGCAGGTTCACGGGACCGAGCCGGTCGAACCTGGCGCTTTCGGCGGCGCGCGCGCGCGTATCGCCCGCGGCCGCGGCGATGCGCCAGCGCAGGAACGGCGCGAAGGGGGTCAGCGAGTCCCGCATCGCGGCGCGAAGCGTCAGGCTGTCGGGCGTCACGCCGCCGGGCGACCGCGCGCCGATCTGGATGAGCAGGCGGGCCGCCGGAGCGTAGTTGGAGTCGAGGGACATCGCGCGCTCGAGCGCGACCCGCGCACGATCAGTCGCGGCCGGCACGTCGAGCAGCTCGCCCTCGTGGAAGAACCGGCTGCCTAACGTGTACCAGGCTTCGGCGCTGAGCGGCCCGAGCTCGACCACACGCTGCCAGGCGGCGAGCTGCTCCCGCGCCGGCGACAGCGCGGGAAAGCGCGGGCCGGTGAACGCCATCAGCATCGCCAGGTCGCGCTCGCCTAACGCTTCACGCGATGCCCAGGCGAGCGCCGAACCGCGGGCGGCCAGGCCGAAATCATTCAGCCGCTCGGCGGCGATGGCGAAGCGAAGCGCTGCGAGCGCGAACGAGGAATCGGACCGGATCGCGCTCGCGTACGACCGGATGGCCGCCGAGTAGTCGCTCTGCCTGAAGGCGGCCTGCGCGGCGAGGAACGAGCGGAGCGCGGCGAGCGAAGTGGTCGTATGGCCGGCGAGGCTCTCCTCCTCACCGGCCTGTGCGACCAGCAACCGGGCGGCGAGCCGGTCAACGAGTGTCGTCAGGCTGTCGGCTGGTCCTTCGACTACGGCCTCTCCGCGCACCTCACCGGTCGGCACCGCGACCACGGTCGCGCGAACGATCAGGCGCGAGGGAGTGCCGACCACGCTCCCGATCACGACGCGTTCAGCACCGAGGCGCGCCGCAATCGCGACGACGGTGTCGCGCGAAACATCGACCGTCGCAGCGAAACCGGCGGCGCGCCACGCGCCGAGTACCGCACCAGCGTCCACTGACTGAGCTACCGAATCGTCGGCGAGCCGCGTCGCGAGAAGTTCGACGAACCCTTCGCGAAGGTAAGCGAGCGATGCGGCCGCGCTCGATACGCGGAAGGGCGCAACGACGACCTGCTGCGATCGCGACAGGGGGCCGATGGCCGGTGTCGACTTCCAGGCGCGGCCAGCGAGGATGCCGACGACAATCAGGATCGCCGCGGCGCCAAGGAAAAACAGCGGCCGGAGATGCGAGCGATGCGAATTTGGAACCCAGACTCCGACTGAATCCACCGAGTCTCCGCGATCGCTGGCGACGACGAGGTCGGTGGTGTCACGGACCTCGACATCGGGTTTCACATCCGGCGGCGGCGTGACCTCTGGCTTCGCTGACGGTGGCAGCGCCGGCACCGGTCGCGGCGGCGAGTCCGCTGCCGGGTCGCGGAGCCGGCGCGTGAGCTCGACGATGGCCGCATCGGGCGCGAGATCCAGTTGATCGCGAAGCAGGACTTCGTGGACGCGCGCATGCTGGAGCGCCCCGGCGCGGTCACCCGCTGCAGCCATGCTTTCCATCAGGCGCAGCGCGATTCCGGAATCCAGTGGGCTCAGCTCGGCGGCTCTCCGCCACCACTGCATGGCGCGAGCAGTCTCTCCGGCGGCGTCGGCGCGCCCCGCGAGCCGCTGGAGCGCGTCGAGCACTCGCGCCGCCAAACGCTCCCGATGCGCGGAGCTCCACTGCTCGAACTCGGCGGCTCCCGCCAGAAAGAATCCGTCGAGGAATGGACCGCGATATAACGCGACTGCGTCCTCGAGCTTTCCCGCATCGAGCGCGTCATCGAGGTCGGCGACGTCGCTCGATAGCTCTGCGGCGTTGAGGCGGACGTCGCCGGCCTCCAGGAACAGGTTCTCGGAGCCGAGGGCGCGCTTGGCCGCATAGAACGCTTGGGTGAGCGAGTGCCGAGCTCGGTCGGAGTCGGCCTCGGGCCAGAGCAGGCCGACCAGCTTGTCCCGGCTCATGCCGCGGCTCCCCGCAGCAGCGAGGGCAACGAGCAGGGCCAGCGTCCGGCGTTGCGAGGCTGCACCGCCCAGTGGCTCTCCCGATTCGCCAAGGAGTACCGTGCCGCCAAGTGTTTGCAGCCTAAGCACTTTGCACGCGTTTGAGGATCGTTTGAGCCCGGGTTGAGAGTGGGTTGAGGGCGCGCGGCTAGTTTCGGCGCCAATGAAATCCGGCGGGGCGTGCCGCAAGCTACCACGCCCCACACACCCAAAGAGGAAGAACCATGAGCAGCAACATGGACAACGACTGCGTGACGATCTCACGCGAGGACATCGCCATTGTGGCGGACGCGACCGTCATCCGCTTCCCGCTTCGCGCGCCGGAATGCAAGCGCGTGGCGCGGATGCGTGACATGCTCGCCGCGTCATCGGAGCTGTGCCGGACGCTCTCGGATCATACCCAGCACTCGCTCATCGGCTGTCAGGGGACTCACGGCACCTGGGACCTGACCGAGGACGCAGACGCATTCTACCGCGCGCTCGCCGCGTACGCGGCGGCCGTTCGGGAAGTGGCGGCCGAGTACAGAGCGGCGGTTCGCGGTCCGGCGCGAGTACCCGCGATCGATCGCCCGACTTCGGACGGGGCAACCCACGGCGTTGGGCCGTCGTGGTACGGGATGCCGGCGTGACGCCGACAGCATTCGCTCGCCCGCCGAGCGTCAGTTCCGTAACGCGTCGTCACGGCAGGGCGGCGAGCGCCGGCAGCCGGCTCTTCATCGTCTCGAATCGGCTCCCGTTCACCGCGGTCTCGCGCGACGCCGAGGTCGGGCTCGTGCGAAGCACCGGCGGGCTGGCGAGCGCGCTTCGCGAAGTGCACGAGCGGTCGGACGCGATCTGGGTTGGATGGGCCGGATGGGCGAGCGACAGAAGCGACGCTGACCGGGAGCGGATCGAGCAGGAGCTGCTGCGCCACCGCGCAGTGCCGGTGGACATGTCGGAGCCCGAGATCGAGGGCTACTACCGCCGCTACGCGAACGGGGTACTCTGGCCAACGTTGCACGACATGCAACTCCCCGCCGATAGTGACTCGATGGGGTGGGATCTCTACCGCGCGATGAACGAACGGTTCGCTGATGTCATCGCGCCGCGACTCGCGCCCGGTGACCGGGTCTGGGTGCACGACTATCACCTGATGCTCCTCCCGGCTCTTCTGCGAGCCCGCGTGCCGCGTGCGCGAATCGGCTTCTTCCTGCACACACCGGTGCCGTCACCCGCGCGCTTGACGGCGCTGGCGGAGTGGGAGGCACTGGCGGACGGACTGTCAGGCGCCGAGGTGATTGGCGTTCACACCGGCGACTACGCATACAACCTCGATCAGGCGCTGCGTCGGCCGAGACGCCGAGCCACTCACCGGCGGGGCGCTGGCGCCGGTGGCCGAGTGCCGAGAGTCCTCGTACACCCGATTGGAACGGACGCCGAGCAGTTCTCGGCATTGGGGGACGATCCCGAAGTTCTCGCTGAAGCCACGCGTATCCGCGCTTGCGCCGCCGGTCCCCTGTTCGTCGGCGTGGATCGCCTCGACTATACCAAGGGTGTGCCAGAACGGCTGCTCGCCTTCGAGCGACTGCTCGCGGAAATGCCGGAGCTGTGCGGGCGCGCCCGGCTCATTCAGGTGGGGGTACCGACGCGGGAGGATTCGAGCGGATACGGACCGCTCCGCGACCAGGTGGGCGAACTGGTGGCGCGAATCAACCGCGAATACGGAACCGCGACCTGGGCTCCGATCGAATACACCTTTGGCTCGGTCGATCCGGCGAGGCTCGTCGCGCTCTATCGGGCAGCCGACGTCATGCTTGTCACGCCGCTCTGCGATGGCATGAATCTCGTCGCGAAGGAATTTGTCGCGACGCGGACCGACGGGGAGGGGGTGCTGGTGCTGAGTGCGCGCGCCGGTGCGGCGGTGGAGCTTTGGGCCGCACTGCTGGTCGAGCCGGGAAGCCTCGATTCGCTCGTCGCGTCGTACAAGCGAGCGCTCGCGGTTTCACCCTCCGAGCGGCACGTACGAATGCGGAAGCTGCGGGCGACGGTCGCCGGCAACGACGTCCTCAATTGGGCGAATCGGTCGCTCGCCGCGCTCGGTGCGCCGAGGCTCGCCGCCGGCCAGTAGCGGCTGGCTGCCGGAGACGAGCCACAAGAGAGCGCCCGCCATTAGAATAGATGGCGGGCGTTTTCTCGTTTCACGAACCGACAGTCCCATGCGAAAAGCAATTCTCATCATCGACCACGGATCGAAGCGTGGCGAGGCGAACGAGATGCTCGATTGCGTCTCGAACCTCGTGCAGGCAATGGCGGGCGGCAGCGTCATCGTCCACTACGCACACATGGAGCTGGCCGAGCCCTCGATCGCCGACGGCTTCGCGGCCTGCGTGAAGGAGGGCGCGACCGAGATCGTCGCGTTTCCCTACATGCTCTCTCCGGGCAAGCACTCGACCGGCGATATCCCGCGCCTCGTCGCGGCGGCGGCGGCCAGCTTCCCCGCGGTGACATTCTCGGTGACACCGGCGTTCGGCGTCCACGAGAAGCTCGCCGAACTGATCCTGCTCCGCGCCGGCGTAAGGCCTAACGCGGTCGACGCCAACCGCTGCTGGCACTCATCCGAGACGCCGCGCACCTGCGGCGATGCCTGCCGCTGCGCGAACGCTCCCGTCGCTGCCTCGTCCGTCACCGCCTGACGCATGACCGCGTTGACGCGCTTTTCCGACGAAGAGGAGCAGTTCCGCGACGCGGTCCGGAGCTTCGCCGAGGACGAGGTGCGTCCGCGGAGCGCGGCGATGGAGAAGGCGTGCCGGATCGATCCGGAGCTGATCCGGAAGTATTTCGAGCTCGGGTTGATGGGCATCGAAGTAGAAGACGCGTACGGCGGAGCCGGCGGATCGCTGACGATGGTGACGCTGGCGGTCGAAGAGATCAGCAAGGTGGACGCGGCCGCCGCGATCATGGTCGACGTCCAGAACACCCTCGTCAACTTCCCGATCTCGAAGTACGGCACCGAGGCGCAGAAGACGAAGTACCTGACGCGGCTGACGTCGGACACGATCGGTGCCTATGCGTTGTCCGAGCCCGGCTCGGGTTCCGACGCATTCGGCCTGGCGACCCGCGCCGAGAAAAAGGGCGATAGCTGGACGCTCACCGGGCGGAAGCTCTGGATCACCAACGGCGCCGAGGCGGAGATCTTCATCGTCTTCGCCAATGCGAATCCTGCTGCCGGCTACAAGGGGATCACCGCGTTCATCGTCGAGAAGGGGTTCCCCGGCTTCTCGGTGGGGAAGAAGGAGGACAAGCTCGGCATCCGGGCGTCGAGCACCACCGAACTGATTCTCGACGGCTGCGAAGTGCCTGACGCGAACGTACTCGGCCCGGTCGGCCAGGGATACAAGGTGGCGATCGAGACGCTGAACGAGGGCCGCATCGGGATCGGCGCGCAGATGATCGGCGTCGCCCAGGGAGCGTTAGGCGCGGTGATCGCCTACCTCAAGGAGCGGAAGCAGTTCAACAAGCCGCTCGCCGAGTTTCAGGGAATCCAGTTCCAGATCGCCCAGGCCGCGACCGAGACGGAAGCGGCGCGGCTGATGGTCTACAACGCCGCCCGTCTCAAGGAAGCCGGCGAAGACATCGCCATCCCCGGCGCGATGGCCAAGCTCCTCTCCTCGCAGGTCGCCGAGCGCGTGACCTCGCTCGCGCTCGAGCTGTTCGGCGGATACGGATACACGAAGGACTACCCGGCCGAGAAGTTCTATCGCGATGCGAAGATCGGGACGATCTACGAGGGGACGTCGAACATGCAGCTGCAGACGATCGGGAAGGCGCTGCTGCTGCGGTGAACGGCAGCCGTTAGCCATTTACCGCGAGCCGTTCAGCATTCCCCATCGGCTGCGCGTTCGACGAAGACGACGGGAGCGTGCGGCTTGGGGATGCGGATGACGTCGACGGGCTGGCTCAGCTCCGCGAGGGTGTTGCAGCCGACCGAAAGGCGCGATGAGACCTCGGCGTAGACGGTGTCTCGGGTGGTCGCGATGCGGGAGAGATCGATGCCGAAGCCGCGGGCGCTGCCCTGACCGAGTGCGGCGACGATGACGCTGTTGCGGGTGAAGTCGACCGCCGGCGGCGGGGGTGCGGGTTGGGAGTCCTGCTGCGCCCAGAGCAATGTCCAGACGGTTGTCCACTGGGCCTCGTCGTCGATCACGAGCCGGGCCGGATCGCGAAATCCACTGTTGGCGATGCGGGCGAGCCGAACCACGCCAGCATCATTCCAGGCGATCTCGGTCGCAGTGAGGGGAATCGCGTTAGGCCTGGCGAGCGCGCCCTCGGATGTCTGGACAATCGTTTGCGGATGACTTCGCGCGAGCTCGGCGTTGTTGGGGCTGACGCAGGCGGCCAGCGTCAGTGCGGCAGCGAGGGTCGCGGCCGCGGTCGGGAAATGCGTTGGGTTGTTCATGCTTCCTCTGCTGTTCTACCTCACTGTCCTGCCGCTGCTTCGAGCGTCAGCAGTTCCGCACTAACGCTCGCTCGACGTACACCAGTGGTGCGTGCAGCTTCGCAACGCGAACAATGTCCACTGGCTGCGAGAAGGCCTGCGTCGTTCCGCAGGCGGGGCCAGGCGAGGTCGATGTGATCTCAACGTACAGATAATCCCGCGCCGTGGCGAGGCGGCTGACGCGAACGTCATAACCGCCGGTGGCGCGCTGGCCTAACGCGGCGACGACCACGCCATCGGAGATCGTTAATGAGAGCGCGTTAATGTTGACCGCGATGCAACCGGTCAGGAGCCCGGCAAATACCGCGCAGAGCGGCAGACGCGTGCGGCTGGTCATTAATCGGTCTCGGCGCGAGAGTCATCAACCTGAACCTCGGGCTCGATGAGAGGGTCACAGGGATGTCGCGCACGGACTCCGTGGGCTGTGACCGTCTGCTTGAGGCTTACCGCTTACCGCCTCGACCGGCACACCGCTTGCCCCTCTCGACGGCATACCGAGCAAACGGAGCCAGCAATGCCGAAGCATGACAAGAAGCACGAAGACGAATCGCCGAAGGAGAGCAAGGCCAAGTTCGAAGGCGGGCAGGGATCGATGACGCCGGAGCAGCAGGCAAAGGATCGCGGGGAAAAGAAGCTCGACTTCGTAGATGCGCCGCCCGAGGAGAAGAAGACCGGCCCGCGCCACGACCACATAACCACGAACGAAGCCGGCAAGCGGATCAACGCCGGCCGGCAGCAGCACGACGAGGCCGACAAGAACAGCGAGACCAATCGCGGTGACCGAGTCGGACACGCCAAGGGCGCCGAGGACGACAAGCTGGGCCTCGGGCTGAGCAAGGGTGGAAAGGGCGGCGACAGCGACTCACCGAAGGGGGGCTAACCGCGAGCGCTGGGGCGCGCAGCCGAAGCGACGGGATGCGGCTGTTGCTGATCCGTTCCTTCGGGCCGCTGGCCTCCCGGCAAGTCGGCCGTACTCCTCAGGATTCGATCTTCGTGACAGTCTTTAACGGTGAGACACCGAGACACCGAGGTCACCGAGAACCGCCCGCAGGGCTGAGCCTTTGCACCAGGGCCGAACTACTTGGGGGGCAAGTGGGTGAGATGGCCTCGCCCCGCTTGCCCCCACGTCGTTCGCGGCTCGTGCGATTGTGATGTCGTGATGCCAACTCGGTGCTCTCGGTGTCTCGGTGTCTCATAACATAGACTGTCAGGAAGCCCGAATGCTGAGGAGTGTGCGGCCGACTTGCCGGGAAGCGAGCGGCTCAGCGGAACGGGTCAGCGACAGCCGCCGCCAATCCGTTCTCACCAACTCGCGGTTCGCGCACAGCTTGCCGCATATCGCTCTAAGCGTCCGCTATTATTGACCGATGACCGAGCCCGAAGCCCCGCTGGAGAACCAGTATCGTCAGGCACTCGAGCACCTGCGCGCTGTCGATCCGAAGTTCGGCGCGGTGATCGATGCAGTCGGCGACTGTCGCTACGGCGCGCGCGAGGAGGGAACACACTTCGGCGCGCTGGTGAGGTCGATCGTCTATCAGCAGCTCTCGGGCAAAGCGGCAGCAACGATTCATGGACGGCTGCGCGCACTGTACAGCGATCGCGACCCGACCGCGGCCGAGCTGCTCGCGACCCCCGAAGCGATTCTCCGCGGTGTCGGGTTGTCGCGGCAGAAGACGAGCTACCTGCTCGATCTCTCGGCGCGCACCGAACGTGGCGAGCTGCCGCTCGAGGGCGTACACGAGCTCGACGACGACGCGTTGACCGACGCACTGGTGCAGGTAAAGGGTATCGGTCGATGGACCGCCCAGATGTTCATGATGTTCCGACTCGGCCGCGTCGACGTGCTCCCCGATCTCGATCTCGGAATCCAGAAGGGCCTCCAGCGCGCCTACCGCCTGCGGAAGATGCCCACGCCAAAGGACGTCCTCCGCCTCGGCGCCAAGTGGGCACCATACCGGACGATCGCCTCCTGGTACCTGTGGCGGTTGCTGGACGTGGCTGATTCAAAGGCTGCGAAAGGCGGAGCGCGAAAGAGCACCAAACGGTCTACCGCCGTCAACGCAGTGCGGACCGGCGTAAAGCGGGCGGTCGGAAAGGCGCGTAAGGCGGTGACCAAGCTCGCGAGGCGCAAGAAAAAAGTTGCACGCACCAAGCCGCCGGCCCGGAAGAAGACCGCCACGAAGAAGGCAGTAGCGCGGAAGAAGCCCCCCACCCGGCGAAAGCGCGCCTCAAAGACCGGTCGTTAGGCATCGCCCGGCATCTGGTGCCACGGGAACAGACAGCTATTATCCCAGCGCTCCCCTCCCCCCCGAGGCCATTTTGCCAATCGTGACTGTCCGCGCCCGCACCGGCGTCGAGCTCATCGACGCGAGCTTCCAGTTCTACCGCGAGAACTTCTCCCTCCTCCTCACCACCACCCTCACCGCCTTCGCGCCCATCGCGCTGTTCGAGTACATGTCAGCGCGCGACCCCGGTGACGTCACCGTGTCGCTGTCAACGCAACTCGTGACGTGGTTCTTCGCCGCGCTGGCACAGGCCGCGACCATCGAGATCGTCGCGACGCGCTACATGGGGGAGGACATCACGCCAGCCGATGCGCTGCGGGCGGTATGGAAGCGGATCGGGACGGTGCTCGCTGTGACCGTCGTCTACGGCTTGGTCGTCGGGCTTGGAGTTATCCTGCTCGTCATCCCCGGTATTTACGTCGCGACCAAATACTTCGCGGCGATGGCGGCGGCGATGGTGGAAGGGCATCGCGTGGGCAGGGCGATGGAGCGGTCTGGGGAGCTCACCGTCGGGTCGAAGCTGCGCATACTCGGAATTTTCTTCGTCTTGCTGCTCGTCTACATCGTGCTTGCCGCCGGAGTTGCCGTCGCGGTCGAGGCGGTTGCGACTCCGCCGGTGGCCGCGCTTGCGGTGAGGCTGCTGATGGGGGTGACAAATCCACTCGGCTTCATCCTCGTCACGCTGCTCTACTTCGACCTGCGGATTCGCCGCGAGGGGCTCGACATCGACCTGATGATGGCGCGTGCTCCTGCCCCGGTGGCCGTGCCGGCCGCGGGGTGACGCGGGGGTCGTCCGACCAGTCCTGAAAGGAACGCCCAGAGCGTAGACTCGCCCCCGGAAGAACGCTTCCCCCCCGAGCCCCAACGAGCATGCACTCCCCCGCCATTCGCCCGCGTTCGGCGATCGAGATCGTCGACGCGGCGGTCTCGCTCTATCGCGACAACTTCAAGACGATGGCGATCATCGGTCTCGCCGCGGCTGCGCCCTTCGTCGTGCTCGTGATACTCGGATTCGGCACGTTGAGCAGGATGAGCAACCTGAGCGCATTCGCGTCACATCCGATGGCGATGATTCCGGGGATGATGGCGGTGGGCGTCGTGATGCTGCTCTGGTTTGCGGTGATCGATGGCGCGATGACGTTCGCCGCGTCGGAGGCGTATCACGGGAGGGCGCCGACACCGGCCGACGCGATCCGCGGCGCATTCGGGAAGGGCTTGTCGCTCGTTGCCGGCAACCTGATTCGCATGCTGATCGTGTTCGGCATCGCCGCGGTTGCCGCTGGGGTGATCTTCATTACGGGCGGTGACAACCCGGTCGTCGCGTTTGTGATCGGGCTGGCAGTGTTCGTGCTTGCCATTCACCTGCTCGCGCGCACCTTCGCGATCACCAGCGCGATCGTCATCGAGAACGCGAGCGCGACTGACGGCGTACAGCGCTCGTTCTTTCTCTCGAAGGACGCGACGCTCCGCATCGTCGGCGTCGCCATGCTCTGCCTGGTGATCTACTGGTTCGCCCAGCTGATCAGCATGATGCTCGTGCAGGGCGTCGTGCAGTTCGTGCTGAAGAACCCCACCGTCACCGCCGTCATCGGCAATGTCGCGGGGATGGTCGTCTATCCTTTCCTCAACATTGCGATCATGGTGCTCTACTACGACCAGCGTGTGCGGAAGGAAGGCTACGATCTCGATGTGCTCGGCAGCGCGATCCCCGCGACGGCGCCGCGCTGATGGCCGCGTTCGACTTTCGTCCGCGTTCCAACACCGAGCTGCTCGACGCGAGCGTCGAATTCATCCGCTCGCATTTCGGGACGCTCGCCGCGGTTGTCGCGGTAATGCAGATCCCGACGCTGACGCTGACACTCCTCGTACCACCGAGCCCGAGCGATCCGTTTGCGCGCTTCCGCGACCAGCCGGTGCTCGCGGTGCTCCAGATCGTGGTCATGCTCTGGCTCGCGGTGACGACGTCGATCGCGTTCGTCCACGTCGCTGACGACCTGATTCATGGCCGCGCCTCATCGTTGTCCGCCGCGCTGACGAAGGCGCTGAAGCGGAGCCCGGAGGGGCTGGTCATGCTCGTCGTCACGTACATCGTGCTGATCCTCTGGGCGATGCTGTTCTTCCTGCCCTTCATCTGGGCATTCGCGCGCTACTTCGCGACGATTCCGTCATTCACGATCGAGGGCCTCGGTCCGTTCGCGGCGATTCGGCGCTCGAAGGAGCTGGCGAAGAAGAACAACGGCCGGGCGATCGCGCTCGGCCTGGTGCCGTTGATCGTGTTCAGCTTCATCGTGCTCATCGTGCAGCAGGGGCTGCTCGGAAGCGGGGCGGGAATCCGGGCCGCACAGATCGTTTCTTCAGTGCTTTCGATCGTGCTCTATCCTTTCATCTTCGTCCCGGCGATCTTCCTCTATTACGACCTTCGCACCCGGCGCGAAGGACTCGACCTGGATTTCGGCACCCTCCCCAACGCGGCCGCCTAACGCACGGTGCAGCACGTCCCTCCCGTCAGTGAGACGGCAATCCGCGACACGATGGCGGCCGTCTTCCGACAGGCGGCGTACGTCAAGCGTCAGCCAAGCTGGATCGCCCGCAAGATCGACCAGGCGTTCGAGTGGATCGCGAGCCTGTTCCAAGGGATGGGGGGAGTGCGCGCGACGAACCCGGTCCTCTTCTGGACGATCATGGCGATCCTCCTCGGGGTCGCGCTCGCGATCATCGCTCGTCTGGCCTGGGTCGCACATCTTCGCCGGATCCAGGGGGTCGGCGCGCGCCCCGCGCTGCGCGGCGCGGCGAGCCTCGCGCAGGGCGACCCGTGGATTTCGGCGCAGCAGTACGCGGCAGCGGGCGACTTCACTTCCGCCGCGCACGCGCTCTATCTCGCGCTGCTGAACGCGATCGCGCGGCGCGGACTCGTCAGGCTCCATCCATCGAAGACGGTCGGGGACTACGTGCGCGAGCTGCGCGTCCGCTCGGCGACGGTGTTCGCGCGCTTCCGCGATTTCGCGCGTGCCTACGAGACGGTGGTGTACGGCACCGGCGTCTGCGACCAGGAGCGCTACGAGAAGCTGCAGCGGCTCGCGCTTCCGATCGTGCAGGCCGATGGCTGACGGACTTCTCGATCGGCTTCTCAGGCCCAAGGTCGTCTTCGGGACGCTCGCAGTGGTGGTCGTGATCGTGAGCGTGCTCGCACCCGAGGGGCAGCCTGACGATGCGGTGGGCACGCTCTCGTCGCTGAGCTACGAACCGTCGGGCATGAGCGGCTGGTACGAGGGCGCGGGCAGGCTGGGCTGGCGCGTCAGGCGCCGCGAAGAACGCTTTCACGGGAGTCTCGATCCGAACGCGGTTTACGTCGTGCTCGCGCCGGTGATCGAACCGACGGCGTCGGAGGTCGGCGTGCTGCTCGACGCGGCCCGCCGCGGCGCGGGACTGATCGTCTCGGCGCAGCGCGGCTCGCCGATGGCGGACTCGCTGCACATGTACAGTGATGACTTCCAGTATGTCGGGCATCCGGTGGTTGGCGGGACGATGGGACGGCCGCGGGGGCCAGGGACCGGTGGCCAGGGGCCGGGGGCCAGGGTGATTCGGGAAGACACCGTTGATTCCGAGAGTGACGAGGAAGATTCCGGGCTGCCGCTCGAGAGTTTTGATTCTGTTGTCGCGCGGGTGGATTCGGCGAGGATCGTGGATGCGCGGGACGCGGACAGTGCAGCGCGGCGAGTGACGCGGCGCAGGCCGGTCGCTCCCGAGCTGGCGGCGTATACGCGTCACGTGCACGCGGGGTTGACGTCGGTGCGGCCGCTGCCAGGCGACACGACGGTTTTCCTCGCGGTGATGACGATGCACCGTCTGACGCCGACGATCCGGCCGGCGGTGCTCGGGTTACCGTTAGGGGCGGGCCGGGTCGCGGTGCTCGCCGACGCGGGGATCGTTCGCAACTCACTCCTCTCCGAGGAGAAGCTGGTGGTGCTTCCACAGCGGCTGCTCGAGTGGGCGGCGCCGTCGGCGACTTCGCCGGTGATCTTCGACGAGTATCATCACGGCCTGGGGAATCATGGCAGCGCGATGCGGGCGATCCGCGCCGCGCTGACGAAGACGCCGGCGGGACGTGCCGGCTTGCAGCTCCTGCTCGCTGGGTTGCTGCTGCTCGTAGCGTCAGGCGCGCGACCGATCGCGGCGCGGGCGCGGATGCGGCTCGAGCGGCGGTCGCCGCTCGAGCATGTCGGCGCGCTGTCGCGTGCATACATGCAGAAGGGCGCATCGCGGCTGGCCGCGCGCCGGCTCGTTCACGGCATCCGGCGGCGTCACGGCACCGCGGCGCGCAGCGGCGACGACGAAGCGTTCCTGCGCCGGCTCGCCGAGCGGCATCCGGCGTTAGGTCCAGGCGTACAGCGATTGGTCGCCGCGACGAAAAAGCAAGTTTCACCGCGCGAGCTCACCGAGCTCGCCGACGACATCGACACGATCGAGAGGACACTGAGCACGTGACCGCACCAGCGAACCAACCGTCCACGTCCGCCCGCCCCGCGGCCGACGAGATTGCCGACACGATGCGCCGCGTTCGCGAGGCCGTTGCCTCGCGGGTGATCGGCCAGGAGACCGCAATCGACGAGGCGCTCGTCGCCTTCCTTGCCCGCGGCCATGCCCTGGTCGAGGGGGTGCCGGGCACGGCGAAGACGCTGATGGTGCGCGCGCTCGCCGGCGCGCTCAACGCGCGATTCGGGCGTATCCAGTTCACCCCCGACCTGATGCCGGCCGACGTCACCGGCACGAGCATCATCCGCGACCCGGCGAAGGGCTTCGAGTTTCGCGCGGGTCCCGTCTTCACCGACCTGCTGCTCGCCGACGAGATCAACCGCGCGCCGGCAAAGACGCAGGCCGCGCTGCTCGAGGCGATGGCGGAGCGCCAGGTGACAGTCGATGGAACGGCTCACCCGTTAGGCGACCTGTTCACCGTGTTCGCGACGCAGAACCCGGTCGAGTACGAGGGCACGTTCCCGCTTCCCGAGGCACAGCTCGACCGGTTCCTCCTCAAGATCCGGGTCGGGTACCCGGCGAAGGAAGCGGAGCTGAAGATGCTCGACGCCTACGCCAATGGGTTCGACGCCGAGCGGACCGCCGACGCGACGCCGGCCCCGGTGCTCGACGAAGCGCAGTGCCGGACGCTGCGCCGGGCGGTGGACGACATCCGCGTCGCCCCGGAAGTGCGCGAGTACGTCGCCTCGATCGTACGGGCGACCCGCGACGACCCGGCGCTGACGTTAGGCGGCAGCCCGCGCGCCTCGGTCGCGCTTTTTCGCGCCGCCCGCGCCGCCGCGCTGCTGGCGGGGCGCGACTTCGCGACGCCCGACGACGTGAAGGACTACGCGCTCGCCGTGCTGAGGCACCGCGTCCTCGTCGCGCCCGAGCTCGAGGTCGAGGGCCGGACCGCCGACGACGTCCTGCTCGCGACACTGGGCCGGGTGAAGGCGCCGCAGTGAGCACGGGGCTCACGGTGAGACCCGGATGACCGTGATCGCCGGGATTCGCCAGCGGCTGCGCTATCACCCGACGCGGCGGCTCGTCTCTACGGTCGTGCTGCTCGCACCGCTCTGGCTGTTCAGCGCTTTCGAGCGTGGTGAATCGGTCGCGGTCGTCGCGTT
>JANMAM010000071.1:0-50507 GCA_031359795.1 Gemmatimonadaceae bacterium | reverse complement strand
CTGCGAATAGTCGACCCGTGAGCCTTGACGCACGCGGGTCATCACCTTTCCTTTCGTTGCATCAGTGGGGAGTAGCCTGCTGGCCGTTGGCGCGCGGGTTCAGGTGCGGCTCCGGCTGGAACGGACGATCGTCAAGACGGGGCTCGCGCTCCCGGTCGTCCGATGGGTCGGTGAGACCTTGGCGAGACCACTACGACACGACAACACGTGCCGTAGGGGTCTCGCTTTTCTTTTTCATCCCACTCCGGGATGAGCGCCGAAGCGAGGCGCAGCGGACAGAGAGGACGATGGCAACCAGCATCTGGTTCTGGATCGGGTTCAACGCGTTCGTGCTGACGATGCTCGCCCTCGATCTCGGGGTGTTCCATCGAAAAGCGCATGTCGTAAAGCCGAAGGAAGCGCTGACCTGGGTCGGTGTCTGGGTCGCGCTGGCGATGCTGTTCGCCGCTGGGCTCTGGTGGTATCAGGACGCGCACACCGCCCTGACGTTCATCACCGGCTACGTGATCGAAGAGTCGCTCAGCGTCGACAACATCTTCGTCATCGTCCTGATCTTCTCCTACTTCAAGGTTCCGGAGAAGTATCAGCACCGTGTGCTGTTCTGGGGGATCATCGGCGCGCTGATCATGCGCGGCACGTTCATCGGACTGGGGTCGCTGCTGCTCGCCCGGTTCCACTGGGTGATCTATGTCTTCGGCGCACTGCTGATCGTCACCGGCATCCGGATGGCGTTCAAGGCCGACGACGAGTTCGACGGCGACCACAATCCGGTGGTCAAGCTGGCGAGGCGGCTACTCCCGTTCTCCGCTGACTACGATGGGCAGAACTTCTTCACGGTCGAGAATGGCAAGCGCCTGGCGACGCCGCTCTTCCTCGTACTGGTGCTGGTCGAGTTCACCGACCTCATTTTCGCGATCGACTCGATCCCGGCCATCTTCGCGGTGACGCAGGACTCGTTCATCGTCTACACGTCGAACATCTTCGCGATTCTCGGGCTGCGCTCGCTGTATTTCCTGCTCGCGCACGTCGTCCACAAGTTCCACTTCCTCAAATACGGCCTCGCGATGATCCTCACCTTCGTCGGGGTGAAGATGATCGGCGCGCCCTGGTTCACGATTCCGATCTTCGTCTCGCTCGCGATCATCCTCGGCGTGCTCGGCGCCTCGATTGCCGCTTCGCTGCTCTGGCCGGGACACCAGCCCGCCGAGAAGGTGAGCTCCGAGGTCCACCGTTAGGTGGTTGCGGCGCCTCTGGCGCCGCCCCGGTCAGCGACGTTCGACGGCGTCGCGGACGTCGAGCAGGATCTCGAAGTAGAGCTGTTCGCGGCGATACGCAAAGTCCAGCGTTGCCATCTGATTGGCATCGCCAGTGGCCTTCGCGCGTTCGAACGCCTCGCGGTACATCTCGTCGAGGTTGTTGAGGATCTTCTCGCGGGTCCGGGACATGAGGGGCATGATGCTCGTGAGTGCCTGAAAGGTCAGGCGAGGGGGCGAATCATCGCGGTTCAGGCCGAGCGGATCGGGGTCGATGTTATCGACGACGAAACGCTTGGCCAGATCGAAGAGGTCGCGGCGGGGGCGGATTGGACGCATAAGAGCTTGCATTCAACGTAGCGGGCGAGGAGGAGAGTCGGCAATTGACAAGGGAGGAGGGAGCCGCGCCGTTGCTGTTCCGCCATTTCCTCGTTCCTCGTTCCGTCATGGATGACTAGGGATGCGGGGAAGCGTCGTCGCCTCGGGCGACGAGCGCGACGGGGGATGAGGAACGTGGAAAACTGCGATGCTGTGACGAGGGGGTCGTGAGTGGCGCCGTTGACCGGAGTGGCGTACTGGCGGTACCAGGGACGAGGGAGGACGTGGGACGAGGGAGGACGTGGGACGAGGGACGACGAGGGACGAGGGACGACGTGGGACGAGGGACGACGAGGGACGAGGGACGACGTGGCACCGTGAGGACAAGGGACGAGGAACTCCCTGGTTCCTCGTTATTCCTCGTCCCTGGTACGGCCCAGTACGCCACACCGGTCAACGGCGCCACTCACGACCCCCTCGTCACAGCATCGCAGTTTTCCACGTTCCTCGTCCCCCGTCGCGCTCGTCGCCTTAGGCGACGACGCTTCCCCGCATCCCTAGTCATCCACGACGGAACAAGGAACGAGGAACGGCGCCCCAGCGCCCGCGAGCTCCCTAGTCCCTCGTCACGACAAGCGAAGGCTCTTCGAGTGGTGTGCGGGTGTATCAGATGCGTTCTCATTGACGAACCAGTCAGGAGCTTGGAATGAACAACATGAAAGTTTTCGTGCTGATGGCTGGCCTCACGGGCCTGCTCGTCGCACTTGGTGGATCGTTCGGCGGGCAGGGTGGCATGATGATGATGCTGCTCTTCGGCGCCGCGATGAATTTCTTCATGTACTACGCCTCGGCGTCGATGGTATTGCGCATGTATGGCGCGCGCGTCGTCACCGCCGAGCAGGCGCCGGAGCTGTACACGATGGTTGACCGGCTGCGACAGCGCGCCGGGCTGCCGATGCCGACGGTCGCGATCGCGCCCGAGGAGCAGCCTAACGCGTTCGCGACGGGGCGGAATCCGGAGCACGCGGTCGTCTGCGTCACGGAAGGGATCCTCAAGATCCTTTCGAAGGATGAGCTCGAAGGTGTCATCGCTCACGAGCTGGCGCACGTCAAGAATCGCGACATGCTGCTCAGCACGATCGCGGCGACGATGGCCGGCGCGATTGGCGGCGTTGCGCGGATGGCGCTCTTCTTCGGCGGCGGTGACCGGCGCGACCGGAATCCGCTGCTCGACCTCGTCACCTTCATCGTCGCGCCGATCGGCGCGATGCTCATTCAGTTCGCGATCAGTCGCCAGCGCGAGTTCAAGGCGGACGCGGTCGGCGCCGAGATCTCGGGACGTCCGCTCGCCCTCGCCAGCGCGTTGAGCAAGCTCGACATGGCCGCCCACCGGATACCGATGAACGTCCCGGCGGCGGTGGCAGCGCTGGCGATCGTCAATCCGCTCGCCGCGGTGAACGGACGCGCGATCATGAGCCTCTTCTCGACCCATCCGCCAACCGAAAAGCGGGTCGCCGCGCTGCGGGCGATCGCCGGCGGCCCCGAGGTCGCGGCGGTCGGCTCACCCGCCTAACGCGCGTCGCGGGGCGGGTCGCGGGGCGCGGGATTCACCGGCTGGTTTCGGGCGTCACCCCCGGAGCGAGCCGGTGGAACACCGCGTCCTCGACGACCCGTCCGTCGCGCAGGTGCTCGACAACGATTCGCTCGAGCAGCGCCGGCGTGACGCCGGCGTACCAGACCCCCTCAGGATAGACCACTACAACCGGCCCGCCGGTGCAGACGCCCAGGCAGGGCGTCTCGCCCCGCTTCACTCGCGTTGGGCCGAAGAGCAGCTTCTCTCGCTGCAGCAGCTGCGCGAGCAGCGAGTACAGCTCGCGTCCACGCTGTCCGGGAGCGCAATATCCTCCGGTGCAGACGATGACGTGCCGGCGGTACGGCTCCATCAAGCCGCGAAGCGCGGCCGCGGCGGTGGTGAGGGGCATCGGACATAAGCTAATCCGGGACGGCGTTTGACCGACATTCAGATCGACATCCACCTCGGCGACAACCTCGACGTGATCCGCACGCTCCCGAGCGGACGCTTCGACTTGATCTACATCGATCCGCCTTTCAACACCGGGCGGCGGCAGCGGCGGACGCAGCTCCGCACCGAGCTCGCTGACGATGGGGATCGTATCGGCTGGTCGGAGAAGCGCTACCGGACGACGCGACTCGCCAGCCGATGGTTTGCCGACGCGTTCGGCGACGACTATCTCGCGTTTCTCGAACCGCGCCTCGAGGAAGCGCACCGCCTGCTCGCGTCGAAGGGAAGCTTCTTCCTGCATCTCGACTATCGCGAAGTGCATTACGCGAAAGTCGTCCTCGACGGGATCTTTGGCCGCAGCTCGTTCATGAACGAGATCATCTGGGCTTACGACTATGGCGCCCGGTCGCGCACGCGCTGGTCGCCGAAGCACGACAACATTCTCTGGTACGCGAAGGACCCGGCGCAGTACACCTTCCATCTCGACGCCGCCGACCGGATCCCCTACATGGCGCCGCGCCTCGTCGGCGCCGAGAAGGTCGCAAGGGGCAAGACGCTCACCGACACCTGGTGGCACACTATCGTCAGCCCGAACGGCAAGGAGAAAACCGGCTACCCGACGCAGAAGCCCCTCGGCGTGATCGAGCGACTGGTCGCGGTGCACTCGAGTCCCGGTGATCACCTGCTCGATTTCTTCGCCGGCAGCGGAACGTTAGGCGCCGCCGCCGTGAAGCTCGGACGGCACGCGACGCTCGTGGATAACAATGCGGACGCCGTGGCGGTGATGAAGAAGCGGCTGCCGGGCGCGAGGGTAATACGGAAAGCCGGGCGGGGACCAGGGACCAGGGGCCAGGCGTCGGGCACAGCGGAATAGCTCACCCCCGATACCATGCTGCGGTGACCCCTGACCCCTGACCCCTGACCCCTGACCCCTACCGATGGAACAACGCGATCCCGATCTCTCCCACGATCAGCACCACGATCGCGATCTCGAGTGCCTCGGAGCGCGCGGCCTGGGCTTCGTCGTTCAGCATCGCGTAGGTCTCGCGGATGATCGAGAGCTTGCGATCGATGCCCGCGCGCCAGACGCGGCCGCGGAAGATCTCGAGGGCGGCGGCATAGATGCGCGCGAGGTAGACGTCGTCGGTGACCTTGAGTGAATTCTCCACCCGCTCGACGATCTCCGTCGAGTCCGCGACGGTCTGCTGCATCTTGCCGAGCAGGTTGCGGAAGCGCCGGCTCCGGAATCCCCGCACGCCGCCGCGTGCCTCGGCGACGCGGTCGTACATCCGCGGCAGCTCGGCGTCGAGCAGCGCGTCGTAATAGCGCAGTTCGAGAAGCTGCGCGTTCGCGAACTCGAGTACGTACTGCACGTCCGTCTCGTCTTCGGGTGCCGGGTCGACGACGAGCGCGTTGTCCCATGTCAGGATCGCCAGGTCGTCGGCGTAATACGAGAAGCGGTGTGGCAGCAGCTCGCGACGAGCCGCCTCGGACAGGGGGCGCTCTTCGCCGAGGAGGAGCGGAACGACGTCCCCATCGGTGAGCGCGTGGGGCGGGACCGGCGAGCCGAGCGCGTCGCGCAGCGTCGTGACCCGATAAACAGTGTAGTCCTCGGTCACCTCGGCGACACGCATTCGCTCGACGGCGGGCGCGAGTCCAGCGAGCAGTTGCTGGAGCTCATGGTCGAATACCGACTGTGCGTCGGCGCGGCCGCCAATACGGTTGCCGAAGTCCACGAACTCACTCCACGCGATCTCCGTCGGAACGGGAACGCGCATGCGCAGCGAGACGACACCGAAATCGAAGATGCGCGCCGACAGCTCGACATCGTAGGAATGGGCATCGGCGGTGAGGCGCGCGGAGCCCAGCGAGACCGTGAGCGGCAGGTTGGCGATGCGAATCGCTTCGGCCTCGCGCCGCTCCGGACGGACGCGCGCCGGGGTGCGCGCGGCGAGAATCCGCGCCGCGGCCTCGAGGTCGATCGAGTAACCGGCGTCGTAGATGCGGTACAGCGTCGCCGCGCCGCGCACCCGGAGCGCAGCCGGTGGCGCAGGGAGCGGGCGTGAGGCGAATGCGGCAGGCTGCGACATGGGCGTCTGGCGGTGGAGGAAGTCCTGTATCACTCTACCTGAGGATCGCCGCGAATGCAGGGCCGCCGGTCACGGTCGCCCGCGCCGAAGCGGGTCCCAACGACTCACCACGAACGCACGATGACGACACCGCTTGAAGCGCTCGAGATTCTCGACCTCCGAATCGGAACCGTTCTCAGCGCTGCGCCGTTCGCCGAGGCACGAGTACCGGCGATCAAGCTCGAGATCGATTTCGGACCGGACGTCGGCGTGAAGCGATCGAGCGCCCAGCTCACATGGCGATACGAGCCGGGGGTTCTCATTGGCCGACAAGTGGTGGCCGCCGTGAATCTCGGCACGCGCCGGATCGCCGGCTTCTCGAGCGAGGTGCTGGTCCTCGGGGGCATTCCCGAGAAAGGCGACGTCGTACTGCTCGCGCTCGACGCGCCAGTGCCGAACGGAACGAGGGTGGCCTGAGGCCGAGGCTATATTTCAGGCAGCACGAACAACCAGGAGTGACCATGTCCACCGCGACACCGACCCAACCATCGCCCGTGCGGGCAAACGCGGCCGATCGATCAGTCAGCTCGAAGGGCTACGCGCATCCCGATGCACTGGTCAGCACCGAGTGGCTCGCCGAGCATCTCGACGATCCGTCGATCAGAATCATCGAGTCTGATGAGGACGTGCTGCTCTACGACATGGGGCACATTCCCGGCGCGCAGAAAGTCGACTGGCACACCGACCTGAACGATCCGCTCGTTCGCGACTACGTCGACCTCGCGCATTTTCAATCGCTGCTGCGCGCCAGGGGCATCGATCATTCGACGACGGTCGTGTTCTACGGGGACAAGAACAACTGGTGGGCGACGTATGCCTACTGGGTGTTCCGTCTTTTTGGCTTCACTAACGCGAAGCTTCTCGACGGCGGGCGAATCAAGTGGGAAGCGGAGGGCCGTCCGATGGTCGAGGACGTTCCACACTTCCCGCCGAGCCGGTACGACGCCCCGCAGCGCAACGACAAGGCGATTCGCGCGTTTCGCGAGGAGGTGCTGCAGCACCAGCGCGCGCGGAAGCGCCTCATCGATGTGCGATCGCCCGACGAATTCACCGGGAAGAAGCTGCACATGCCGGACTACCCGCAGGAGGGCGCGATGCGGGGTGGCCACATCCCCGGCGCTGCGAGCGTCCCCTGGTCGCGCGCGGCGAACGCCGACGGCACCTTCAGGAGCGCGGACGAGTTGCGCGCGATCTACGAAGGCGAGAAAGGCCTCACGCCTGACGACGAGGTGATCGCCTACTGCCGCATCGGGGAGCGATCGTCGCACACCTGGTTCGTGCTCACGCAGCTGCTCGGTTACCCGAAGGTCCGCAACTACGACGGCAGCTGGACCGAGTGGGGCAACGGCGTCGGCCTGCCGATCGAGACCGGCGAGGAGAAGCGATGAGCGTGTCGCAACAACCGTTAGGGAGCACGCCTCCCGCGGCGGGCGCTCCGAAGCCGCCGAATCGCGTTCACGTGACGTGGAACGGCGGGCAGCGCTTCGAGACCGGACGGCCGGCTGGACCGGTGGCGCGCATCGACGGCACCGGCGAGACCGCGCAGAGCCCGGTCGACATGCTGCTGAGCGCACTCGCCTCGTGTGTGTCGATCGACGTGGTCATGATCCTCGCCAAGCGGCGAACACCGGCATCACGCCTGGAGGTCGGCGTGACGGGCAGGCGTACCGATACGACCCCCCGCCGCCTGCTCGCGGTGGATCTGGCGTTCACGATCGACGGCGACAGCATCGACCGGACGCAGGCAGTGCGCGCGATCGATCTCAGCTTGAACAAGTATTGCTCGGTCCACGATTCGCTCGCGAGCGACATCGCCTACACGTGGTCGCTCGCGCTCAACGGCGAGGCGGGCGCGCCCGGCCAGTGAGCGACTGGCCCGCGGTCACGGCGTGCGTCGCCTGACGGTGCGGGAGCGATGAGCCTTCATCCGGCAACGATTGCGCTGATCGTCGCGGGCGCGGCCGCGGTTGGAGCCGGCCTCGCGACGACCGTGGCCCGCCGCCGTTCGTCGCCCGATACATCGGAGGATCTCGAACGTCTCCGTGTGCTCATTCGCGACTACATCGCCGACCGCGAAGTGACCGAGGATGCGCTTCGCGAGAGTGAGGAGCGGTACCGGTCGCTGATCGCGCGGGCGTTCTACGGGATCTATCGATCGACGCCCGACGGCCGGCTGCTCGAGGTCAACCCCGCGCTCGTTACGATGCTCGGCTACGAGTCGGCGGAGGAGTTGATGCAGATCGACCTGGCCGCGTTGTACGCTGACCCGGGCGAGCGCGCTCGGCTGGTCGAGACGGCGCAACACGGTGAGCTGCTCCCCGAATCGCTGGAGCTGCGGTGGCTGCGACGCGACCGCACGCCGATCACCGTTCGCAGCACGGCGAAGGCGAGGTATCGCGCCGACGGAACGGTCGAGTACTTCGAAGGCATCGTCGAAGACGTGACTCGACGGCTGCAGCAGGAGGAGATGCTGCGGCGCAGCGAGCGGATGGCCGGACTCGGGACGACGCTCGCCGGCGTGGCGCATGAGCTGAACAACCCACTGACCGCGGTGATCGGGTTCGCGCAGATCATGTCGAAGACACCTCGCGACGAGGACGACCGCGTCGGACTCGAAACGATCCATCGCGAAGCGATGCGCGCCGCGCGCATTGTCCGCGACCTCCTGACCTTCACCCGAAAACAGGACGGCACACGCGTCGAGCCGATCGACCTCAACGCGGTCGTCGAGTACATCCTCTCGACGCGGCGCTACGCGCTCGAGACGCGCGGGGTCCGCTGCATTCTCAACCTCGATCCATCGCTGCCCCCGGTCGCCGGCGACCGTTCGCAGATGGAGCAGGTGCTCCTGAATCTCCTCGTGAATGCCGAGCACGCACTCGCTGCCACGCTCGACGCGCCCGTCGCTGAGAGCGGCGAGGTGTCGCCGCGCGGGGCGATCGGCATCAGTACAGAACGCGACGCCCGCGGCGTGGTGCTGCAGGTCTCGGACACGGGGTGCGGCATCTCGGCCACTGATCTGTCGCGGATCTGGGATCCCTTCTGGACGACGAAGCCGGAAGGCGAGGGCACGGGCCTTGGACTGTCCGTGGTCCACGGAATCGTCAGCGCCCACGGCGGAACCATCGACGTGACGAGCGACGTCGGCGGGGGCACGACATTCACGCTGCACTTGCCGGTCGCCCAGGCGGAATCGACCACGAAGCGTACGACCAGCACTGGGCTCGTCGTCGGCGAGGCGGCGACCAATCCGCTCGACATTCTCGTCGTCGACGACGAGACCTCGATCACCGCGTTTCTGTCGCAGTACCTCGGCTCGCGCGGACACGCGGTACTGGCCGCGCACAGCGGCAGCGAAGCGCTGTCGCTGGCAAGGCACAGCGCATTCGACGTCGTCGTCTGCGACCTGCGCATGCCCGGAATGGACGGCATCGAGACGATGCGCGCCCTGCGCGCGCTGCCTGACGGCGCGCGGTCCCGCTACGTCCTCTCGACCGGCGCCACGATCAGCACGACCGTTCGAGATGCAGTCGAGGCACTGCCGGTGAACGCCATCGTACCGAAACCGTACGACATCGAGCAACTGCGGCGGGCAGTCGAGATCGCCTAACGGCTAACGGCTGCTTGTCAGGTTCGCTTCTTCAGCCGCACGCCCCCCGACCCGGCATCGATGCGGATCGTGCCGTTGCCATCGCCGATCGTCCCGATGACGTGATCACTCTCCCAGCGGGTGACGCTGACCGGGATGCCGAGGTCGATTCCCCCGCTCCCGGCGTCGATGTCGACCTTCGCGCCGAGAGTGGCGGGGATCCAGACTGTCACGCCGCCGGAGCCGCTGTCGATGTCGAGCAGGCGGATATCGCTGACGAGATCGATCTCGGTCGAGCCGCTGCCGCAATCGAGCTTGATGTCTGTTGCGGTGACGTTCTTGAGCGTCGCGCCGCCCGAGCCAAGGTCCATTTCGATGCGCTTCGAGCTGATGTTGTCGCCGCGCATCTGTCCCGAGCCGGCGTCGACCGAAAGGCGATCTCCGCTGATGCGCGACAGCGTCACGGAACCCGAGCCGCTATCGAGGTTGACGTCGCCTTCTGCGTTGGTCACGCTCGTCTCGCCGGAGCCGGTGTCCAGCGTCAGCGATCCTCGCGTGCCGGTCGTCGTGACGTCGGCCGAGCTCACGTCGACCGTGATGTCGCCATTCACATTGGTGACAGTGACGTCGCCCGCAGCGAGGTGCAGGTGAAGTTCCTTCCCCGCCGGGACGGAAACGGTCAGGTCGGCGCGGGCTTCGAGTCCACCCGAGCGGCTGCCGATCTCGACGCGTGAGCCGTCATCGTCGTTGCCATCGAAGGTGCCATCGTCCGCGACACGAACTGTCGTGCGCCCCTTCCCCCATCGCTTGTCCTCGCCGAACGTGATCCGGCGCCCGGGAAAGATCACGCGCAGGGTCTCTTCGTTCCCGATCGGACCATGCTCGACGCGCAGCTGCGAGGCATCCTTCCCCGACTTCGCGACCGTGACGAAGACGTCGCTTCCATTGCCCGCGACCGCCTTGATCGATCCCGCGAGGTTGTAGATGGCGATCTTGCTGCCGCTGAGCGCGACCCGCTCGTCCTGTGCGAACGCAGTCGTCGGCGCGACAAGCAGGCCAGCAACGGTGGTCAGGACGAGAGTGCTGAAGACGATCGATCGCATGATTTATCCGAGGAGCGGGTTCGCGGTGGGCGCGGTGTGGCTAATCTGCACGAAAATGCCGGTAATGCGACAGCTGTGGAAGGCGCAGGGTTGGAATACGGCTTCCCGTCGCGCATCGGCCGACCACCGTGGAACGAACCCCGTCCACTCGTCGCTTATCGCTTGTCACTCCCTCCCGGCCGCAGCTTTCGGGTTGACCCACCGTGCCGACCCGCCGAGTTTTCGCGCACATGACCGACACGACACGCGCCATCGAATCACTGAGTGCGGATCCTCCGCGCGCGATCGCGGCGAAGGCCGCCGGGCCGAGCCGGGGGCTCTTGCTCACGGCGTTCGCGGCGCTTTACGTCGTCTGGGGCTCGACGTATCTCGCGATCCGTTATGCAGTCGCGACACTGCCCCCCTTCATGATGGCTGGAGCCCGTTTTCTCCTGGCCGGCGCGATCCTCGTGGTGTGGGCAAAGTGGCGAGATGGAGCGCGCGCCACGCGCTCGAACTGGCGCGCCGCGGCAATCGCCGGGACGCTGCTGCTCGCCGGCGGCAACGGTGCGGTCGTCTGGGCCGAGCAGCGGGTGCCGTCCGGCCTTGCCGCGCTGCTCGTTGCAGCGATGCCGTTCTGGATGGTGCTCGCCGAGTGGGTACGGCCCGGCGGAACGAGACCGCGGGCGGGTGTCGCGTTCGGCATCGCCGTCGGCATGGCGGGAATCGTCCTGCTGGTTGGTCCCGGATCGCTCGCGACTGAGAGGATCGATCCGCTCGGTGCGGCGGCGCTCATCTTTGGATCGCTGTCGTGGGCGATCGGCTCGCTGTACTCGCGCCACTCGGACCTTCCACGCAATCCGATCTTCGCGACCGGACTCGAGATGGTCGCGGGCGGCGCGGCACTATGGATCGTCGCGCTCGTCGCCGGTGAGTGGTGGCATTTCACACCCGGCCAGGCGAGCGCCGCGTCGATCGGCGGATTCTTCTACCTGGTTGTTTTCGGATCGTTGATCGGCTTCACGGCCTTTGCCTGGCTGCTGCGAGTGAGCACTCCGGCAAAAGTGTCGACGTATGCCTTCGTGAATCCGGTCGTCGCCGTGCTGCTCGGCTGGGCGATCGCGCACGAACCGGTCGGGCCGCGCACCATTGTCGCCGCCGCGATCATCGTTGGCGCCGTCGCCCTCATCACCCTCGCCGCCGGGAAGCAGACCGCGATCGCTGGCGACTGACGTTCGTCGCCACCTGCCGAACGCGATCGCTGCCTAACGCTCGCCGCGTCGAGGCAGGCCGGGAATTCCGCCGCCGCTCAGCAGCGCCTTCAGGCGCTCGTCGAGCTTCTGTTTCTCCTCGTCCAGTCGAGCCCGCGCTTCGGCGACGCGTTGCTCGCCCTCGGCGCGAAGTGAGTCCACCTTCGCCCTCAGTGGCGCCGTCCGCTGGTCGACGATCAGATCGACCTGCGCGCGGACCTTCGCTTCAGCCTTCGCCAGCTCCTCGCCACCGACGGCGCGCAGTCGCTCGGCGAGCACACGATCGAGGTTCGATCGGACATTCAAGGTCGGCTTTGCGATGTCGCCCGTGAGATCGGCGACGACTTCCAGGTCGTCGATCCCCTCGATGACACGAATCGCGAGCGCTTCCATCTGGTTGCGCGCGTTAAACCCCGGCGCCGCCGCCCTGGCGGGCGCGGTCCGCTGCCAGACGACGCCGGGTGCGCGCATCGTCCATCGCGCCGCGACGCGATTGCCAAGGCGAAGCACGTCGATGCGGCTCGTCCCCTGCCCCAGCTGCGCCCGGAGGGGAAGCCCTGGCAGCGGAAAGCTCGGCAGGGTGACGCCGCTCGCGTCCACGCCCAGCGAATCGCGGATCCGCCCGCCGACGTGGTCGAGCACTCCGCGGGCGTCGATCGACGCGACCACACCCGCGCTCGAGCGACGTGCCAGCGTGAAGCGCATCGGCTCGCGCACCAGCGCGGGCATGGTGGTCACGTTGGTAATCGCCGCAACGTAGTCGCCCGTCGCCGCATTCTTTCCTCCGACCGAGAGCACGACGTCGCCGCGCCTGAGCAGGAAGCCCGGATACTCGCGCGCCTTCGGGAAGGCGACCGTGCTCCCGGCCATTCGCAGTCGCTTCGGGCCTGGCTGCACGCGCGGAAGCAAGCCGGGTGGGACATACTTCTGCGCCATCTCCGCCCAGTAGATCACCTTCTGGAAGCGGTCGATGCTGACGTCGCCGAACAGCGCGCCACCGAGGTCGGGGCCTTCGAACGATGGAAGCTTGAGCAGCGAGCGCGCAAAGGCGTAGTCGGTGCGGCGCGCGTCGTCGAGCGCATGGAGCTCATCTTCGGCCATCGCCACGCTGGTCCGCGCATCGCGCGCGAGCGCTTCGACCCGCTTCCGCGCCGAATCGATCCCGGCGAGGGTGCGTCGCACATCGATCAGCGCCTGGCGGGTGCCGGCGATGCCTAACGCTCGCGGGTTGACGCCGCTGAGCCGCGTCGACACCGATCGCGCCGAGTCGAGCACCTGCTGCAATGCGAGCGCGCGATAGCTTGCGGTGAGCGCGCGCTGCAGCGAATCGGCGCGGGCCGCCGCCTCGAGCGCGCGCTTCACCGTCGCCAGCTGCGTCGGATCGAGCACGATCGAGCGAATGGTGTCGATCGGCGTGAAGCTGGCCACCGGTTTCCGCAGCCGCGCTGCCCACGCGTCGAGCGAACGGAGGGTCGATGCGGCGAACCCGTTCCGCGGCGCCGGTGCGGCCGCCGTACGGCGTGGCGTCCCCGTCCGCATTCCGCTTAATGCGAGCGTGCGGATGACGATCTTCCGCTCGAGGAGCGGCCGACCTTCGAGCACGCCGTGCACGCGCTCTGCCTCGACGATATTACGCATGCGATCGAATGGATCGGCAATGCTGACACCGCGCAGCTCGACCGTCACATCGCGGAGGTTGACGTCGAGCGTCGCGATGTCGACCTGCGTACCGAGAAACTTGGTCGCTGCCTCCTCGATGGTCTTTCGGAGGAAGACTTCGCCGAGCGTCAACCAGACGACGACCACCGCGAGCAGCAGAAGCGTGAACGGGATCAGCCCCTTCCAGCGCACGATCCCGCGTCGCCTCCGCGCCACTCGGGGCGGGCCAGCGGCGGGCTGGGTAATCCCCGGATTACTCAGGGCTGAACCAGCGGTAGACGTTGTATGCCTGCGACGCGGTGACAGCCTTGTAGAAGCGTGACCGCCTGACGCGCTCACCGTAAGTCGCGCGATAGCGCACGACGAGGAACTTCACCAGCAGCGCAATCGGAACGAACAGCACGACCCACCCGACGACGCTGCCGAGAACGACCGAGTTGTTGAAGTTCGTGTATGGCACGAGCGGCGCGTTGAACCAGCTCGTCCAGATTCCCGTCAGCGCCGGCGTCTCGACGAGCAGACGATGTCCGACCCGGTCGAACACGGGGTCGAGAAGGAATCCGATGGGAACGAACAGCCCCCATGCGACGATGCCGGCGCCGAACGACACGTTGAGCACCAGCAACAGCGCGACAATCACGACGTTGTGAACGTTCGCGATCGGCGTCAGCCCGAGCGCTGCGCCGAGGGCCGCGCCGAGCGCGATCTGCGCGGGGGTGCCGTCGGAGTGCAGCTCCTTGAGGAGCGACTGTAACAGCTTGAGAAGAGCGAGCATGCGCGGGCTATGACAATGCGATGAGAGATGATCGAAACCGCGATCGAGCGAAGAGAGACGAGTGAACCCCGCGGGGCGTTAGCAGGGCGACGGGGGTGCCGGTAACCCCACCGTCTTTTCGTCGCTAGGCTCTCATCTCTCGATCGGAGCCTCGATCATCTCTCGTCGCAGTGTTGACGCGAGACCAGCGCGATGGTCACCCTCACCACTGGCCAGCTTCGCTCTCTTCGAGCTCCTCGCGCAGCTTGACGTACGAATCGTATCGCTCTCTATCGACCGACCCGGCAGCCACACCCGTGCGCACGGCGCACTCAGGCTCCGCTCGATGCGTGCAGTCCGCAAACCGACACTCGTCGCGCAGTTCACGGATTTCCGGGAAGCAGCGGTCGAGCTCCGATGCCACGATCCCCCACATCCCGACCTCGCGCAGCCCGGGTGTGTCAACGACGTATCCACCACCGGGGAGCGGGTGCATGAACGCGCCGACGGTGGTGTGACGGCCCTTGTTCACGCTCTCGCTGATCTCGCCGACCCGGAGCGAAAGTCCGGGATAAAGTGCGTTGAGGAGCGATGACTTGCCGACGCCTGACGGTCCACTGAACACCGAGATCCGGTCCTGCAGCGCTTCACGCAGCTCGACCAGGCCACGCTGCGCCTTCGTGCTCGTGAAGTGCATCGCGTAGCCAGCCTTTTCGTACGCCTTGAATCGATCGCGCGCCGTTTCCTCGCTCGCGAGGTCGACCTTGTTGATCACGACGCGCGCGGCGAGATCGTTTGCCTCGGCAATCGTGAGAAAGCGGTCGAGCATGCGCGGGTGCGGTTCCGGCTTCACCATCGCGAACACGACGACGACCTGGTCGACGTTGGCGGCGACCACGCGCTCCGTGCGTCCGCTCCCGGGCGATCGCCTCGACAGTGACGACGTCCGCTCGTGTATCTCGGAGATCGCCCAGCTGACACTCGCGTCGATCGGCTCGATGGTCACTCGATCGCCAACGGCGAGCTTGAGCGCATTATCGTGTTTGCTCTCCTGCTTCAGTCGCCCGCGCAGGCTCGCCTCACGATCGGCGCCGCTAGCGGTCCGCACGTGCCACACGCCGCCGGTGCCATGGAGCACGACGCCCTGTTCAGTTCCCTGAGCCTCGTCGCTCACGCGTCTCCGTCGCGCATCGCATCCCACCACCGGCGAGGCGTCGTTGCGCCACCGGCTGCGACGACGCAGGCATCAAGCAGGTCCTTCACCGCCGACAGCGGGAGACGAGCCACGTCGGCGAGCACCTCCTGCTCGGCCGCACCCCGGGACAGGTAGCCGGTTTCGAGATGCCCCTTGGGAGTCTGCTCGCCGGTGCGATGCCACCGGACGAACAGGATGTACGCCGCCCACGGAAGCTCGTCGCCAGTGCTGTCGGCGACGATCTCGACGCTGTACGAGTATCCGTCCGGCCCCTCGAAGGCAGCCGGACGCGCGTGCACCGCATGGTAACCGCCGATCGTGTTGGGGTCGCCCTTGTCGTGCTCTGGCGGAACGAAGCGGCCGTGGCTCATCGCGGCGATGGGGCGCTGCCTAACGGCGGCGACCGACGCTCTCCTTGACGATGTTGCCGGCGATGAACGCGAGATTGGCCGGACGTTCGGCAAGACGGCGCATCAGGTAGGGATACCACTGCGTCCCGAATGGGACGTAAACACGCATCCGGTAGCCCTCGGCGACGAGCCGCTCCTGCAGGTCGCGGCGCACGCCATAGAGCATCTGGAACTCGAATCGGTCCAATGCTATTGCGTCCTCGGCCGCGAACTGCTTCGCCGCACGGATGATCGCCTCATCATGCGTCGCCAGGCCAGGGTAGTTACCGCGCCGCATCAGGTCGTGCATGCAGCGGACGTAGTTCGAGTCGACATCGGCCTTCGCCGGAAAGGCAACCGTCGCGGGCTCCTTGTACGCCCCCTTGCAGAGGCGCACCCGGCACTTCAGCTCCATCGCCCGCTCGACGTCGGCCGCGGTACGATAGAGATAACTCTGGAGCACGATGCCGACGTTCTCCGGATACGCCGGATAGAGTCGCTGCTCGAATAGCCGGAGTGTGCGCTCGGTGTACGCGCTGCTCTCCATGTCGAGCCGCACGAAGGTATGGTGCTGCCGGGCGCGGTCGAGCACCTCGTGCATGATCGCGATGCAAAGCTCCTCGGAGACGTCGAGCCCCATCGCGGTCAGCTTCACCGATACGTTTGCGTCGAGATTCTGCTCGCGGATCTGATCGAGCAGGCGGATGTAGTCGCGCCCGGATGCCCGGGCCTCAGCTTCGTTGTGAACGCTTTCGCCGAGCAGATCCAGGGAGGCGGTGATTCCCTGTGCGTTCAGCAGGCGAACGACCGCGAGCGCTTCTTCAGCGGTTTCACCAGCAACGAACCGACGCGCAAATTTCTTCGCGATCCTGTTCCTGGAAACGAACTTGAAGACGGTGGGCTGTTCCGACAGGTACAGGAGCACGTTACGAAGCATGAATCCTCGAAATGATCACGGTCGCGACCACTGGGCCACGACGCGGAAGACGGCGGAATATAGGGGCGCGCGGTTCACGTCGGCAGCGTCACGGAACGGTCCGGCGCCGCACTTGAGGGGCAACCAGCAATCGTACCACAGGAAATTCCGCGCCGCGCTCCAGGGCAGCGTCGAGGGTGTTCCACGTCACGAGGCCATCGTCGCTCTCGGGTTCGAGCAGGTACACGGCAAGTGCGCCGAGCGGCTGCGCGGTCGAAACGATCCAGGTGCCGCGCGGGAGCGTCGTGGCCCGCGGTGCGAGCCAGCGTCCGCCAAGCGTTGTTTCGTGGTGCCCCTGGAAGAGTCGCGTTGCGCGAGTGATCGAGTCGATCATGAACGCAGCGGTCGTCGCCCTCTCCGGCGTAGTCGTCTGCGTGACGACAATCCCGTGCATTCGCAGCGCGCGCACGACCTCGGCTCGCTCAGGGGGGATCGCATAGGCCGGCGGCACCGGAACGGAAAGCTCGGGATCGAATCGGTCGTAGATCGCGAGCTCCAGCGTCCGGAGTTGTCCGGTGCGGCGCAATCCGCGCGGAACTCCGGGTTCGGTCAGCACAGTCGAGTCCCCCAGTCGTTCGATGTCCTCGACGATCACTGGCCCGCGGCGAGGCTTGGCGGTAATCCGTGCCCGCACCGCGAGCATCGAACCCACCGACGGCCCCTTGGCTGCACTGCGCCTCACCCGGGCGAGCGACGCTCGCCGCTCGGCCGCGACCGAAAGCAGTTCGCGAACGAATGCATAGGTCGATTTCAACCGGCGCTCGAACGGGTCGTGCGAGAACGCCTCACTGAGCACCGCCGCGCGCCCGCGAATGCCCATGTAGTTCACGCCGAAACGGGGGCGATGGTCGTACGTGAGCCAGGCACGCGTGACGGTATCACCCGGTGCAGCGCCAGCCCCCGCGAAGCCGCGGTACGACGGATCGCCGTTGTCGAAGTTGCCGTAGTCGAACGTCGCGAACCCCGCGCGAGCGCGCACCCGGTCGCGGACGACGGGCAGGAGGGAATCGCGGACGAACGAACCGGCAATGCCGACCGGCGCAAGCGGCGGCGCGTAGGTCAGCGCGTACCCGTGAAAGCTGCCGTCGGTGGTATGCAGGTCGACGAACAGGTCAGGATCCCATCGGGCGAGCAGGGCCAGCGTACCGCGTGTCTCCGGCGCTTCGGCCTTGACGTAATCCCGGTTCAGGTCGAGGCCCTGGCCGTTAGGCCGCTGGCCGACGAGCTCCGGGCCATGCTGCTCCTCCCGATTCGTTGCCTGTGGGCCAAGTCGCTCGTTGCCGTCGGGATTGTAGTTCGGCAGCGCGATCAGCACGATCGAGTCGAGAACGTTAGGCTTCCGCTCGGCGAGCAGGTCCCGCACCAGTGCCAGCAGCGCATCCTTTCCCTCGACCTCGCCACCGTGAATGTTCGCCTGGACATAGACAACCGGGCGCCCGAGCTTGCGCGCCTCGTCCGGGCTTCCAACGGCCGGTCGCGATGCCACGACATACGAAATCCAGCGGTTCTCCGAGGTGCGCCCGAACAGGCCCAACGTGTACGGCAGCTCGGCGAGACGGAGCGAGTCGATGAAGGCGTTGACGTCGGCGGAGGTGGACGTCTCGAGGTAGTTGCTTCGTTCGGCGCGAGTGCGCGGCAGGACGTGCGCCGACGGCAGCGGTCGTTGCACGACTGGCTGGCCGGCCACGCGACTGGCCACGCCACCTGAAGCGGCGACGGCGGCGACCGCGATCACCGCCAGCGCGCGCCTCACAGGTTCTCGAGGATGAATCGGGTGAACGAGCCATAGAGATGCCCCTGCACGCTGGCGCCGCCGATCGAGTGCGTGAGATTCGGGTAGAGCAGCATCTGGAACTGCTTGCCCGCCGCCTCGAGCCGGTTCGCGAGCTGCACCGAGTTCTGCGGGTGCACGTTGTCGTCGCGCGTTCCGTAGACGAGCATGAACCGCGCGGTGAGCCCGGCGACGTGCGACTGCGGCGCCGTCTCCTCGTAGCCAGCGGCGTTCGCCTGCGGCGTCCACATCATCCGCTCGGTGTAGATCGTGTCGTACAGCCGCCAGTCGGTGACCGGCGCGACGGCGAGGCCGAGCCTGAAGACGTTGCCCCCGACCATCGTGCCCATTGCCGCCATGTATCCGCCGAAGCTCCACCCCCAGATTCCGATCCGCGACGCATCGGCCCAGCGCTGCGCGCCGATCCACTTCGCCGCGTCGATCTGGTCTTGCGTTTCGCGCATTCCCAGCCGGTACTGCGTGATCTTGCGGAAGTCGCGGCCGCGCCACGCCGAGCCGCGGCCATCGACGCTGACGACGACATAGCCGCGCTGCGCGAGCATCATGTGCCACAGTTCCCGGCTCCCGCCCCACGCATCACTCACCGTCGGCGACGCCGGACCGCCGTAGACGTACATCAGCACCGGGTGATTCGCGGTGCTGTCGAAGCTCGTCGGGACGATGCGCATCGCGTCGAGTTTCGTGCCGTCGGGCATCGGCAGCTGGAAGAACTCGGTCCGCATTCCAAGGGCGGCGATTCGTGCGCGCAGCGACGCATCGTCCGCGATGACGCGCCGCTTCGTGAACGACGGCAGCTCGTATACGCTCGCGGTGTTCGGCGAGTTCGCCGTCGAGTGCCTGTCCACTGCCCAGCGCGCGCCGGGGCCGATCGTGATCGTGTGCGTCCCGGCATCCTGCGTGACCCGACGCACGGCCGCCTTCGTCAACGATGCGGCGTAGACCTGTCGCTGAGTCGGCGTTGGCGCGGCGGCGACGAAATACACCTCACCGCGCGTCTCGTCGACGGCGCTGATGCTGATGACGTCCATGCCGTTCTGCGTCAGCTGGCGCGACTGCCTGCCCGACCGATCGAAGGAAAATATCTGCCGCCAGCCGCTCCTGTCCGACAACCAGAGCAGCTGCCGGCCGTTGTTGATCCACAGGATGTCCTGCACGTCGACGTACGCGGAGTCGGTGTCGGTGAAGAGGGTGCGGACACCCCCCGTCGACGCGCTTGCGAGCAGCATGTCCACGCGGTTCTGCTTCCTCGGCAGGCGCTCGATGGTCACACTGTCGTTGCCCGCCCATTCCATCCGCGGGATGTAGACGCCGGTATCGGGGCCCGTCTCCATCCAGGTCGTCTTCGCGGTCGCGACGGTCATGACACCGACCCGTACGCGGCTGTTGCGCTCACCGGCCTTCGGGTAGCGGAGCGCGAACACCGTCGGGTAGAGCGTCATCTCATCGACCAGCGGAAACGACTTGACGGCCGACTGGTCGAAGCGCCAATACGCGATTCGTTTCGAGTCAGGGCTCCAGCGGAATGCGTCGCGGAGGTCGAGCTCCTCTTCGTACACCCAGTCGGTGGTGCCGTTGATGATGTCCGCCGACCCATCGGTCGTCAGGCGGCGCGTCACCCCCGTCGCGAGCGTGGTGGAGTACAGGTCGTTGTCGCTGACGAAGGCAACCTGCTTTCCATCCGGCGAGAACTTGGCGAACATCTGCAACCCGGTGCGCAGAGGCTCGGCGAGAAAATTCGGTTCGTTCCGCTTGCCGAGCGCGGGCTGCTGCGCTGTGTCGCCTGGTGCCGTCTTCGTCGCGTTCGTGCGACCGACCGCGATCACCTTTCCCGTCGTGAAGTCGAGCACATGAAAGACGCCGCGGGTGTTTGCTCTCCAGACAGGCACTGAATTGTGGAAGAGCAGCGCCTTGCTCTCGTCGCCGGAGAGCGTGATCTCCTCGATCTCGATCGGCACGCCGGTCTCGCCAACGATCGCCTTTGCGTCGGCGATCACGCGCGACGCGCCGCTCACGACGTCGACACGGACGATGTCGGTGCCGCCCGCAGCGTTAGGCTCGAGGTCGAGATACGAGCGTCCGTCCTTGAGCCAGTGGACACTCGGCAGCCGGGCGCTGGCGAAGTCGCCACGGCGAAAGATCGCCTCGATCGTGAGCGAGGTGTCGCCGCGGGCGACGGGCTGTTGCGCGGCCAGCGGAAGCGAGACGCCGACTAACGCGGCGGCAAGGAGCGTGCTGCGAATGAGGTCCATCCGGAAATGGCAGGTGAAAGTGATGACCCTTCAACCTACCCGGGCGACCGCCCGCCGTGAATCGCGCGCCGCCTCAACGCCCCGAGTTCAGCGGAGAAAGCGTTCGGCGAGCTGCTCGAGGCGGTCGTCGCCCGCTCGCGTCGCGCGGGCGAGGATCCGCCGCACATGCGAATGGAGCCGCGGCTCCCCCCAGTAGTACCCCGTTGCCTGCTCCGCGCTCTCGGTCTCGCCAGCCCGCGCCCCCTCGAGCAGCGCTGCCGCGGCCGCCGCGTCGAACCCCGGATCCTCCCGATCCGGCAGCCCGTACCCCCGCCGCGGAGCATTGCTGCCCGCGTCCTCATTCACGAATGCCCGTGACATCGCTCCTCTGCTCTGCTGTGCGCCTGCCTTCCTGAAGGCAAGCGCGATGCCGGAGCCCTATTTCGCGTTCTGCCCGACTCGCGTCAGGTACACGAACGCGAACGCATCCTGCAGCGCGTGCGCGACGATCACCGGCCAGACGCGCCGGGTGCGGGCGAAGTAGATCGTGAAGACGATGCCGATCGGGAGCACCCCGATTATCGCCAGCGGGCCTTCGTAGACATGGACCGAGGTGCGGAACAGCACGCTCACGATGCAGGCGCGGCGGAGTCCGATCCGGCGGCTGAGGGCGGAGACGCCGTAACCGAGCCAGAGCAGCTCCTCGAAGACGGCGTTGAGGATCGAAACGCTGATGATCACGACGTCCGACAGGTTCACCTTGATCGGCGGCTCGGCGATCTTCTGCTGAAAGAGCGAGACCGCGCCGAATGCCACACCGAGGGCGAGATAGGCGAGGAACCAGAGAACGATGCCGCGCGGGACGTCGAGTGGGCCGGACGGCTCGCTCAGGGCCGGCATCCGCCAGCCGCGCCACCAGAGCCAGGGGACGAAGACCAGCGCAAAAACCGCTTCGATGCCTAACGTTGCGAGCGCTTCCCGATCGTCGAGCACGATCACGGCGTCGGTGCCGGCGCTGGTGATGTGCAGCAGCCAGCTCCCGACGAACACGCCGACGACGAGCACGAGTACGATCCACGGCTCGGCCGCGTCGGGGATGCGCTTCTTCAAGTACCCGGCTCGGGCTCGTCGCGATGGTCGAGCAGTTCCCCGCTGCGCGCACGCCGTGGTCTCCCGCTGGTCTCAGACATTCGCGCTCCCCGTGTAGCGCAGTACCGCGACGACGTGGCAGACGCTCCCGGTCGCGACGAACAGGTGCCAGATCGCGTGGGCATAGCGCAGCCTGTCCGACGCGTAGAAGATGACGCCGGCGGTGTAGGCAAGTCCGCCCGCGAGAAGCCAGAGCAGACCGGTGGGGCTCACGCGCTCGAGCAACGGCTTCACCGCGATGACACCGATCCACCCCATCAGCAGGTACACGATCGTCGAGGCGCGCACCCAGCGGATGCCGAGCGTCGCCTTCATGATGATCCCCGCGATCGCGAGCAGCCAGATCACCGTGAACAGCGACCAGCCCCATCGACCGCGCAGCGGCCCCAGCAGGAATGGCGTGTACGTCCCGGCGATGAGGAAGTAGATCGCCGAGTGATCGATGACGCGAAAGACATGTTTCGCGCGCGGGAGCGAGTACGGCAGCGCGTGATAGAGCGTCGACGCGGCGTACAGCAGAATCAGCGAGCTGCCGAAGATGCTCGCCGACGTGACGCGCCACGCGTCACCATCGCGAGCCGCGGCGATGATCAGGAAGGGCATCACGACGATGCTGCCGGCCAATCCCAGTCCGTGCGTCACGCTGCTCGCGATCTCTTCCCCGACCGTCGGCAGGCGCTCGCTGCGTGGCGCGCGTTCCCGCGGAGCGAGGTCGGTCACGTGATATAGGATGGCATGACGGTGAGAAGCGCGGTGAGAGGCTGCACCGACATGTTATCCAACGACCAGCGGGCGCGCCACGCGCCGCGCGTCAGGGAATGCGCGTCGCGTAGAGTGAGTCGAGAATCCGCATGTACTTCGCGACGGGCGGCATTCCCACGCGTGCGCGGCGCGCATCGACATTCGCCGAATCAGCGATCGGATCGAGCACGAAGCGTCCCTTCACCAGCGAGGCCTGGGTGCCGTAGACCTGCTGCTGACGCCGGCGCACCGCGATGCGATCGGTGAGCAGCGCCACCTGCTGGCCCTCTGCATCGCGTGTCGCGTACGCTTTTTCCAGCAACGGAAGCACCCGCGCCTGGAAGCTCGTGTCGGCCGAGTGCTGCACGATCAGGAACGCTGCCGTCGCGCCATCGCTCCCGACCATCGAGCGGCCCGGCCAGCCACGCTCAGCGACGATGCGCTTGAGAAAATTCGTGTTGTCGGCGTCGACATCGGTCATGCGCTGAATGTCAGTGCTGTCCTGACGGTGTCCGGCGAGGAAGACCTCTCGCACCGCCTGATCCTGACGGCCGCGCGACACGAGCGCGGCGCGCAGCGCTTCGTCGCGAACGGGCGGAGGCGCCACCGGATTTTGCGCCCGACCGGCGACCGGAAGCGCGAGAGCAAGCGTGACAATCAGTGAGTAGCGCATCCTCGTCTCCTTGCTCATTCCCGGCAAACGTCGAAGTCCCGTCAAAACCGGAGGCCCGGGCCCGGCACAATGGCAAATGCGATTCCAGCAACGATCGTTCTCGGTGGAATCGCTGCGCCGCTGAGACAGTGGTTCCCCATGCGAGCCCGGAAGTTCCTCCGCGCGGTGATCATGCCCTAGGAATCGAGATGCGCGGCAATCTTGCGGCCCGCATAGATACCGAGGCCGGTGCCCAGCATGGAAACCATGAATGCGGTCATGATCCCGTTGGACTGGCCGAGCCACCACCCGAGCGAGCTGCCGAGAAACGCGCCGATGGATCCGAATATCTTGCCGATGCTCATCCTTGCTGCTCCGCTCGAGAAACGTCAGGCACGATGTCGGCCGACAGGCCCTCCGCCCGACCTGAAGTGACGACTGGCCGGCCTGGAACTTCACCGGCGGGGTCCTTGGGGGGGCTTGCGCGGGACGCCAGGACCCGATAAACATATGGCGCGCGCCATCGGAAACTGGCGTGCCTAACGGCCGATCGCCGGCCTCCTGTTACACGAGCCCGCAGCACATCGACCCGGCTGTCAGCCGCCGGGCCGGAGAGCGTTTATTCGCTCGCCGATCGCGACGCCGCGACCGACGGGTTTTACCGGCCGCGCACTCGTCTGGTGACGCGGTCCGTCGTGTCCCCAAGGAGGTCCTCGATGGCTCGGTTCGCCCACGCTGCCGCGGCTGCTGTTGCCGCGCTCGTCCTCGCCGCATGCTCCCCCGATTTTACCGCGCCGCCGGCAGCGGCTGACGCGGATGCCGCGCTCGTTCCGCTGCGCACGTCGCAGGGCCCTGAAGAAGTCGTCGAGGGAGAAGTCATCGTCGGTCTGTTCGCCGGCGCCAGCGTCAGTGAAGTCGCGCGGGCACACGGGCTCGCGTTGGCGGCCAGCGCCGACCGGGGAGCTTTCGCGATTCTCAGCACGAGCGCCGGCAGCGAGCGCGCAACGGCGAAGGCACTCGAGTCCGACCCCCGCGTCCGATACGCCGAGCCGAATTACCTGCGCCAGCCGACGACCATCGACCCGCGCCTCTGGGCGTTCCAGAATCCCGGCGGCCTGAACATGAAATACTCGACGGGCGCGAACACCGGCTCGTTCCTCGCCTCCTCGTACGCGTCCACCAGCGATGCCGATGAGGACAACATCGAGGGCTACGCCGCCGGTGGTGCCGACGTGGTCGTCGGCTCGATCGACACAGGCGTCGACTTCAGCCACGGCGAGTTCAGGAACGCCGATGGATCGAGCCGCCTGATCGCGGGGCGGGATTGGTACGGGAAGGACAACAACCCGGCCGATGAAGACGGGCACGGGACGCACACCACCGGCACGATGATCGGCAACACCGTCGGCATTGCGGGCGTCTCCGGTGCTGGCTCGCACGTGAAGGTCTACGTCCAGCGCGTCTGCGGTCGGCGCGGCTGCCCGACCAGCGCGATCGTCAGCGCGATTCGCGCCGCCGCCGACTACGGCGTGGTGGCGATGAACCTCAGTCTCGGCGGCACGAGCGAGTCGCAAGCCGAGATCGATGCGATCGCATACGCGACGAGCAAGAACGCCATCGTGATCGCCTCTGCCGGCAACAGCGGCACGACCACAGTGGCCTGCCCAGCCTGCGACGCCAACGCGATCTCGGTGGCGGCGACGACGTGGGCGGACCAGCTCGCGCCCTACTCGCAGCAGGGCACGGGGCTCGACATCTCGGCGCCGGGCGGGAGCTGCTACTCGAACACGACGCCGGAAGGGTGCATCTACAGCGCGTTCAAGGGTGGCACGTACGCATGGGAGCAGGGCACGTCGATGGCGGCGCCCCAGGTCACCGGGACGGCGGCCATCGTGGCCTCGAAGCGTGGGCTGCGCGGACCGGCGCTCCGAAGTCAGCTGCTTGGAACCGCCGACGACCTCGGCGCAGCCGGATACGACACCCAGTTCGGCAGCGGTCGCGTCAACAGCTACCGGGCCGTCACTGGCAGCACGCTCGCCGCTGGGCAGTGACCAGCTGAGCAAACGTTAGGCAGGCAGTGCAACGGGGCGGTCGCCTGCGCGACCGCCCCGTTGACTGTCGCGCCAGGCCTCAAGGCTGCCCGGCGCCGACGTGCCCTGCCCGCACGGTGAGCGGCCAGCGCACCTCGCGCGGCTCGTCCGGATTGCCCCAACGTGCTGCCAGCTGTTCGGCGAAGCGACCAAGCGCATCGCCGCCGATCGCCCGCGCGTAGCGCTGCGCCGCGGACCAGGTGCCGACGTATCCGAGCAACTCGGCAAGCGTCCACCGCGTCGACATCGAAAACCCCGGGGACTCGATCGCGGCGAACGGAAACGCGAGATCGCGATAGCCGGTGTCCACGTGTGCGCGCGCGGTCGGCCAGTAGCTGCCAAGCGTGCGATGGTACAACTCGTCGACCACCCCGTCGATCGCTCGATCGACCTGGATCGGACCGTACGACCAGACCGCGATCACTCCGCCGCGCACGGCGACGCGATTCACTTCGCGGTGGAATGCCGCGAGGTCGAGCCAGTGCAGCGCCTGTGCGACAGTCACGAGGTTCACCGACCGATCGTGCAACCCGCTCTGCTCCGCGGTCGCGCAGCCATAGCGCACTCGCGTATGCCGCTCTGCCGCCGCGAGTTGCGCCTCGCTCGCATCGGTTGCGATGACCTCGTCGAAATGCTCGGCGAGTGCAACCGCGGCTTGCCCGTTCCCGGTCGCGCAATCCCACGCACGGCGACGATCGGGAGTGATGTCAGCGAGCCACTCGAAGAGCGCGGACGGGTAGCGCGGCCGATAGCGCGCGTAGTTCGACGCGCCGGCCGAGAAATGATCCGCGAAGACTGATTCACCCATCGAGCACTGTCCGGGAAATACGAGGGAGCAGAAGCGATATCCTGCTTCTGCTCCCTTCGCAACCACCGGCCCCGCGACAGCCCTTACTTCCGGCCGTTCGCGACCGCTGGCAGCGTCTTCTCCGCTCCGTCGAGTATTCCACCGCGCGTCACGAGCTGCGCCGCGAGCACCGTCTGAATCACGCTCGCGATGTTGTTCGTCGTCGTCTCGGCGGCACCCTTCGAATCGCCGCTCGAGAAGGTGACCATCTTTGCCTCCGCGAGCGCATTCGCGATCGCCGGCGCGATCTGTGGCAGCATCTCGATCTGGCGGTAGCGGAAGTAGCTCTCGCCGCCGGCCGCGATTGCCTCGTTCACCTTCTGGATGCTCTCGGCCGTCGCCGACGCGATCGCGCGGATGCGAATCGATTCGGCATCGGCGCCGGCCTGCGCTTCGATCCGCACGCGCTCCGCGTCAGCGCGTGCCTGCGCGATCTGCGTCGCATCGAGCTCGGACGTCCGCAGGACCGCCAGCGCGTCCTGCTTCTTCGCTTCGGCTTGTGCCACGAGCGCCGCGTTGGACGCGCGCGTCTGCTCGAGCTCACGCTGCTTGTCCGAGATCATCCGCTCGGCATCGAGCTGCGCCTCCTTCGCGCGCCGTGACTGCAGCGCGGCGACGATCTCCGCATTTGCCTGCGCTTCCGCCGCCGATTGGCGACGGCGCGCTTCGGCGACTTCCGACTGCACAACCTTGATGTTGAGTGAGTTGAAGATCAGCCCGAGATCGGTGAGCTCACGCGAGCACGCCTTGCGGATGATCACCGCGAGCGGATCGTCCTCGTCGTCAGCGACCTGCGCGATCGCCTGGAACGACTGCGCCGGCTGGAGCGCGGTTGACTGCACGTTCGCCGTCAGGCTGGTGCTCGCCGGTGAAGGCAGCCGTACCGGCGTCGTCTTCGCCGAGAACAGCTGGTCGTGAGTGAGCAGGTTGATCGCCCTGCGCCCGGAGCTCGAGAGCAGGTCGGTGAGTGTGCTGATCTGATCGCCTTCCGACTTGGCGAAGAAGCGGTTCGCGCCGGTCTTGATCAGTGCGTCGGTGTCACCGACCGAGACGATCGCGCTCGCAAGGATCCGCACCTTGATCGGTCGCGGCGTGCCTTCGCTGTCGAGATCGGCCGTCTGGTCGGTGATGTCGAGATCGACGTTGATCACCTTGCTCGAGATGGTGGTGCCGGTGGTGAGCAGCGGAATTTCCTTCGACTTGCCAGGGCCGCGGTAGATCACCGTCCCGCCGTGCAGCCAGCTGACGAGGCGAATGGTTCCCGCGTCGACGTTGCGCAGGAATGAAGCGACGATCGCCGGGATGACTACGACGACGCCGAAGACGATCGCGATGATGGTGACCCAGGGACGCAAGTCCATACAACGTTCCTCTATGAAGAGATGTCGCGGCGCCGTACGGTGTAGCCGGCGCGCAGCGGTTCAATTACCGAGATAGGACACCGTGCACCTGTTGCGCGCGCCGTCCACCGCTTCGATGCGGAGACGATCGCCGGCACGCACCCGGATCCCGGCCTCGAGATCCTCGCTGCGCAACGTGCCGAGCACCTGCACGACCTGTCCATCAAGCTCGATCGCGACCAATCCCTGGCCGCGCACATCGAAGCTCGACACTGCCTTTGCATCGTCCGTCAGTGAGCTCTCGAGCGTCAGCGCCGGCGAGGATTCGAACCGATGCATGAAGCGCCAGAGTGGTGCGACGAGCAATCGCTCGAAGAGAATGCCGATGAGCACCGCCGCAACCACGAGGGCGGTACCGCGACCGATGAAGTCACGCAGCAGCACTCCCGCGGCACCGAAGCCAACGAGAAAGCTGAAGATGATCCGCGGCGAGATGAGCGCACTGAGTCCATGGCCGATTCCCGAGACATGGAGCGCGCGGATGTCGGCGATGTCGTGGTGGTGCGAGCCGGCATTCGCGCCATGCGCAGGAGCGCCGTGCCCATTTGCGCCGTGACCGTGCGCGCCGTGGCCGCTGCCATGGCCGCCGTCGCCGTGATGATGGCCGGCCGACCCATGGCTGTCCGCTCCGCGTGCACCAAGACCCGCCACCGCCATCGTGCCGAGTCCGATACCGCCGAGCGCGAGACTGAATGTGTAGAGATCCATCGTTCCTGTGGCCCGCGGTTGTGGAGTTGCACGCAGGACACGACTGAAAGCTAGGTGTTTGTCGCCGCGCGTGCGCGGTCTCCCGTCGTTGCGCGACGGCAAAACACTGGCACGCTTTTTTGCGGGGGATGCGCCGCGCGTTTACGAGCCGCTTACAACGCTTATCGTTAGGCTCGAGCGCGGTGCGGAAGCCGCACGCACGCGAATGTCGCGTGGGTCGCGCGCGATCGCGCTCGCACGCGCGACTTCGCTCGCACGGTGTGTCGTGAGCAGCGCAATGCAGCGCATTCCGGCGCGGCGCGCCGCTTCGATTCCCGCCGGTGCGTCCTCCACGACTACGCAGTCGGCCGGACTCGCTCCAAGTGCCGCGCCGGCGGCGAGATAGCCCTCCGGATCCGGCTTCCCGCGCGAGACCTGATCGGCGGTGATCAGCACCGGCGGCGTCGGCAACCCGGCAACCCGCAGACGGGCTTGTGCAATCTCGTGGGTTCCCGATGTCACGATCGCCCAGCTACCCGGAGGGAGCGATTGCACCAGCTCCCTCGCCCCCGGCAGTACGGTGATGCCGGTCGTGTCACCGGTTTCCGCGGCGACCATCGCCGCGAGCTCGGCCTGCACGTCGAGATGGGGCGCGTGCTCGCGAATCGTGTCGATCGCGCGGCGCCCGTGCACCACCGCGATGAGCGCATCGGCGTCGAGGCCATGCCTGCCCGCCCAGTCGCGCCAGTGCCGCTCGACGTTGGCGGTCGAATCCACGAGCACACCATCGAGGTCGAACAGCATCGCGCGCGCCTTCAGTTCGACGACACGCTCGCCGTTGCTCACCGAGGTCCGAAGTCGTTAGGCAGGGGACGCGAGCTCACTTGGCCGGCTTCCCCTCCGCCGGGTAGAAGCGCTCATTCGTCTCCGCCATCCGGACGAGAATCGGCGCCGGCTCGTAGCGCCCCGCGAAGCGGCTGTTCAACGCCCGGAGGCGCTTGACGACGTCGGCCGAGCCTAACGTGTCGATGTAGCGGAACGGGCCGCCGCGAAATGGGGGGAAGCCGATGCCGAACACCGCGCCAATGTCGCCGTCACGTGGCGAGCGGACGATGCCGTCCTCGAGCGCGCGGGCCGCCTCGTTGAGCATCGCCATCACTGTGCGTTCGCGGATCTCGTCGGCCGGGAAGTCGCGACGCGCGACCGCGTTGGGGATGACGTCGTACACGGTCTCGTCGACGCCCTCCTTCTTTCCCTTCTCGTCGTACTTGTAGAAGCCTTTCCTGTTCTTTCGGCCAAATCGCCCGGCGGACAGAACGTGCTGCAGCGAAGTCGAGGGACGCATCCGCTCGCCGAATGCGTCGGCGATGATGTTGCCCGCCTTCCCGGCGACGTCGATCCCGACCTCGTCGACGAGCGTGATCGGACCGACCGGAAAGCCGAAGTCGACCAGCGCACGATCGATCGCCTCGATCTTCGCGCCCTCGTCGAGCAGCTTGCCGGCCTCGTTGATGTATGGCGTGAGGATCCGGTTCGCGAAGAAGCCTGGCCCGTCGTTCACGACGATCACTGTCTTGCCGAGCTTCTTTCCGTACGCGACGACGGTCGCGGTCACGTCGCGGGCGGTTCCTTCGTGCACGATCACCTCGAGCAGCGGCATCTTCGGCACCGGCGAAAAGAAGTGCATGCCGATGACACGGTCCGGTCGCGCCGACGCCTGCGCGAGGCGCGCGATCGGAATCGTGCTCGTGTTCGACGCGAAGATCGTGTGATCGCTGGTCTGCTTCTCCGTCTCGCGGATCACCTGGTGCTTCACTGCGAGATCCTCGAACACCGCCTCGATCACGATGTCGGCATTCCTGAACCCGCTGTAGTCGGTCGTGCCGTTGACGAGAATGAGTTGATCGTCGAACTGCGTGCGCGTTATCTGTTTCTTCGTGAGCCGTTCCTTCAACACCTCGCGCACGCTGCGCAAACCGTTCGCGACGCGGGCGGTATCCGCATCCTTGAGCCGGACAGCCGTTCCGGCCTGCGCGGCGACGCTGGCGATACCCGCCCCCATGAAGCCCGCGCCGAGCACGCCAATCTTCCTGACGGGTGCACCCTTCGCGTTGGGATCGGATACGCCGGTGTCCTTCTTCAGCGCAGTGGTGGCGAAGAAGAGGAAGATCAATTGCCGCGAGACCTCGGTCTGCGACATCTCCCCGAACAGCCGCGCTTCCTCCGCGTAACCAGCGTCGATGCCCTTCGAGTAGCCCGTCTCGACCGCATCGATTGCCGCGAGCGGCGCGGGGTAGTTCCCCTTCGTCTTCGCCTGCGTCTGCTGGCGGGCCTGACGGAACACGATCGATCGGCCAGCACCCGTCCCCTCGAGCGCACGCGCGGCGATTCCGCTTCCCGTGTGGCCCTGCGAACGCGGCCGCGTTCCGTCGGCGATCTCTCGCGCACGCTTGACCGCGATGTCGCGAAGAATCGCCGGATGTACCATCTCGTCGACGAGTCCGAGCGAGAGCGCTTTCTTTGCGCGAATGTTCTTGCCCGTCAGGATCATGTCGAGCGCCGCCGTGAGGCCGATCTGCCGGGGTAGCCGCTGCGTGCCGCCCGCTCCGGGGATCAGGCCGAGCTGCACCTCGGGGAGCGCGAGCACCGTCTTCGCATTGTCGCTCGCGATTCGGTAGCTGCATGCGAGCGCCGACTCGAGGCCGCCGCCGAGGCACGCACCATTGACCGCCGCGACCACCGGGACCCGCAGCTTCTCGAGCCGCATCAACAGCTGCTGACCGGCGCGGCTCAGCGCCTCGGCGTCCTTCGCGCTCTTGAGCGTCAGGAACTGCTCGATGTCGGCACCAGCGATGTAGATGTCCGGCTTGCCGCTGATCAGCACCGCCGCGCGCACCGACGGCTCGCTTTCCAGGAAGTCGAACAGCCGGCCGAACTCGCCGACGACGCTGGCGTTGAGCGTGTTGACCGGCTCGTTCGGCACATCGATCGTCACCACCGCCACATCGCCCTCGAGATCGAGGCGGAGGTTGGTGAACGCGGCCTTCACGCCGCCCGGCGCGCTCATGCGCGCTCCACCACCATCGCGAACCCCATCCCGCCCGCGGCGCAGACCGTCATCAGGCCGAACTGCCCGCCGCGACGGGCGAGCTCGTTGAGCAGCGTGATCGTGATCCGCTCGCCGGTCGCGCCGAAGGGATGTCCGATCGCGATCGATCCGCCCATGACGTTGAGCTTCGTCTGGTCGACCGTGCCGACCGGGTGGGAGAAGCCAGCGCGTTCCGCCCACGCCTTGCTCTCGAGCCCCTTCAGGTTGCTCAGCACCTGCGCGGCGAACGCCTCGTGCATCTCGATCAGATCCATGTCGGCGAGCGTGAGGCCGGCGCGGCGGAGCGCGACCGGCGCGGCGAGCACAGGACCCATCAGCAGCTGTTCGCCCGGGTCGAGCGCCGCGTAGGCGTAGCTCCTGATGTAGCCAAGCGGCTTGTAGCCTAACGCTTTCGCCTTGTCATCGCTCATCAGCACGAGCGCGCCCGCGCCATCGGTGAGCGGGGACGAGTTCCCGGCGGTCACGGTGCCATACTTCCGATCGAACACCGGAGGCAGCTTGGCCAGCGCCTCAAGGGTGCTGTCGGCGCGGATTCCGTTGTCGCTCGTCACGACCGTCTCGTACGACGACGGCACGTACACCGGAAAGATCTCGGCGGTCAACCGCCCGTCCTTCGTACCGGCTGCCGCGTTCTGGTGCGAACGAAGCGCGAGCTCGTCCTGCGCTTCGCGGCTGATCTGATTCAGCTTCGCCATCTTCTCGGCGCTCTGCCCCATCGTCTCGCCGGTGCTCGGCTCGGCGATCGCCGGCGTGATCGGCACGAGATCCTTCGGCCGGATCCGCGCAATCGACGCGACGCGGCCGCCGAGCGACTTCGCCTTGCTCGCCGCGACAAGGGCATCGGCAAAGCCGCGCGAGTGAAGAATCGGAACCGTCGACAGCGATTCGGCACCACCGGCGATGATGCAGTCGTGATGGCCGAGTGCGATCTGATCGGCCGCGTCAGTGATCGCCTGGTTCGCCGAGGCACAGGCGCGGCTCACGGTGTAGGCCTCGGTTCCCTTCGGCAGCTGCGGAATGAGCGAGACTTCGCGCGCGATGTTCGGTGCGAGTACCGAGGGGATGACGGTGCCGAAGACGAGCGCGGTCACTTCCTTGCCGTCGAGGTCTGCGCGCTGCAGCAGCTCGGCGACCGCCAGCTTTCCGAGGTCGATCGCGGAGATGTTCCTGAACGACGTTCCAGCTTTCACGAACGGCGTCCGTACGCCGGCGACGACTGCGACACGTCGGCCGGGAGTGGTTGTGAGCATGAAAGAAAGCTAGACCGTTGCGACGTCTGCTGGAATAGGCGAGCGCGTCGGTTCATCGGTGTCGCGCGCCCTTACCGGGTCATGAATCGCTCGCCATGATATCAGCCATGACTGGTGCCCCGGCACGTGACGACATGCAGTCCGCGCACGAGCGGCCGCGTGGCTCGGTTCCCGAGCCGCTCGCCGAGCGTGCGCGAATGCTCGATCGCCTCGGAACGCGTCGCTTCGACGTGCTCGTCGTCGGCGGCGGAATCACCGGCGTTGGCGTCGCCCGCGATGCGGCGCTGCGCGGGCTCGATGTCGCACTCGTCGAGCGCGACGACTTCGCCAGCGGAACGTCGAGCCGGTCATCGCGCCTGGTGCACGGCGGTCTGCGCTACCTCGAGCACGGTCATCTCCATCTGGTGTTCGAGTCGAGCCTCGAGCGCCGGCGGCTGCTCGATCTCGCGCCGCACCTCGTCCGCCCGCTCGAGTTCACCTGGCCCGTGTACGAAGGCTCGCGCGTGCCGCGCTGGAAGCTCGGAGCGGGATTGTTCCTCTACGACCTGCTCGCGCTCTTCCGCAACGTCGCGCCCCATCGTCGCCTCGATCCCGACGAAGTGGTGGCGCATGAGCCGAAGCTGCTGCCTGAGGGACTGACCGGCGGCGCCAGCTACTACGACGCAGCCACCGACGATGCCCGCCTAACGCTGGCCACCGCGCTCGGCGCGCGCGAAGCGGGAGCGACTGTTGTCAACCACGCCGGCGTTCGGCGCCTCACCGCGCTGCGCGGCCGCACCGACGGCGCGGTGGTCGCCGATGCGATCACCGGCGCCGAAACGATGGTCCGTGCGCGCGTCGTCGTGAATGCGGCGGGTCCGTGGAGCGACGAGATCCGGCGGCTCGACGAACCCGGGCTCCCGCCGACGCTGCATGGCACCAAGGGCGTTCACATCACGGTGCCGCGCGGCCGGGTCGGCAATCGCGCTGCATTGACGCTTCTCTCGCCCGTCGACGGACGCGTGATGTTCGTCCTGCCCGGCGAGACGCACACGATCGTCGGAACGACCGATACCGAGACGTCGGCCACTCCCGACGACGTTCGCGCGTCGCGCGCTGACGTCAGCTACCTCCTCGACGCGGCGAACCATTTCTTCCCGGCGGCCCGCCTAACGGCAGAGGATGTCGTCTGCGCCTGGGCCGGCATCCGCCCGCTGGTCGCCGGCCGCTTCGGCGAAGACGCGGCCGGTGCCTCGCGCGAGCACGAGATCTCGGTGAGCGCTCATGGCGTCGTGTCCGTGGCCGGCGGAAAGCTCACCACCTACCGCGCGATGTCGGCCGAGGTCGTCGACGTCGTCGAACGCGAGCTCGGAGGGTCGGATACGAGGAGCGCGACGGCGAAGGTCGCGCTACCTGGCGGCGACTTCGACTCCCTCGAACAGGAGATCGAGCGCGCGCTGCGCACCGTCGGCAGCTCGAGTCGCGCCGAGCACCTCGTGCATGCGTACGGCACTCGTTGGGCCGCGGCCTGGTCGCTCACGAAGAAAGATCCGGCGCTGGCCAGGCCCCTCGTCGACGGTCTCCCCTACACCGGTGCCGAGCTCGCGTACGGCATCGATGCCGAGCTCGCGCTCAGTCTCACCGACCTCCTCGTTCGCCGGACCAAGGTCGCGTTCGAGACGCGCGATCACGGCCGCTCCGTCGCTCCGGTCGCAGCGCGCATTGCGGCAGCGAGGCTCGGCTGGGACGACGCGGCCCGCGAGGCCGCGATTAGCGCCTACGAGAAAGAAGCAGATCGGTTGTTCGCGATCGATCGCTGACTTCTCGCCTACACCGCGGCATCGTGGATCGTCCGAAGCTCCACCACCTTCAACTGCCGCGTCATCGTCGGCAGGCGGAGGAACGCCATCTCGCCGATCGACTTTCCGAGTAACGCGCTGCCAATCGGCGACGCCATGCTCACCTGGCGGTCGTCGAGCTCGAAGTTGTCCCCGAAGATGAGCGTGTAGGTCTCGCGCGTCTTCGTCTTCTGGTCCTCGACCACGACCGACGAGCCGAGGCCGACCTTGTCGGACGGGATCTGATTGATGTCGATCGACGAAAGGCGCGAGAGTCGCTCGCGAAGCTGGCCGAGGCGCGCGCGCACGAACTGCTGCCGCTCGAGCGCGGCCTTGTACTCGCTGTTCTCGCGGAGGTCGCCCAGCTCGACTGCTTTGCGGATCTCGTTCGGCAGCACGACGTTGAGCTCGTGCTGCAGTACTTCGACTTCACCATGAAGTCGGGCCTTGAGTTCTTCGATCATGACAACCGAGGCGACATAAAAAAGTGGAGCGCCCGGCCGGTGGGCCGGGCGCTGGCATTCTGCTCACCCGAAATCTAAGCCCGGCGGGGAGCTACCGCAAATCCCGCCCGTCTACGGACTCGGCGGTTTCGGGTACCGCGGCTGCCGCCTTGTGCGGGGCGAGCGGGCGCCCCGGCACTCGCCGCCGGTAGAGGAGCCAACTGACGACCGCGGTCGCGACGAGGATCGCCGCGAGCGCGGCGTTGCGCTGAGTCATCGCGATTGCGGTCGCGACAGCGGCGGTCGCGAGCCAGATCGAGAAGAGCACGGCGTAGCGCCACGAAGGTGGCGTCTTCGCAAGATCTCCCAGCTTCCATAGGAACACGACCGAGGCGAGGACGATCGCGATGAGCCGCCACTGCTGCTCGTCGAACCAGAACGTCCGCGCCGCACCGATCGCCGGGTCACCATCGCCGAGCAGGAACACATCCACCGCAATCCACGCCGCGCCGAGCAGATACACGGCAAACAGCGTTGGAACGGCGAAGCGGACCGCGTGACGGAGACGAAGACGCATCCCGCAAGCTAGGACTCCCTGGCGTCCGGGTAAAGTCCGGATTTGGCGTGTCGGTCGCGAGCGGGTCAACGCGCTCTTGCGCGGCAGAGTGAACGGCGCGGAATTACCGGGGTATCGAGTGCAGCCCCGATCCCCCGACTTCATTCATGCGTTTGATTCTCCGTTCGTTAGGCGCTCTTTCAGTCGCGAGCGCATTCGCCGGTACCGCCGCGCACGCCCAGACGCCCGCCGCGGCGCCGTCGCGCGGCGGCGTCATCGTCGGCTACATCTTCGACTCGACCGTCACGCGGCCGCTCGCCGACGCGACGGTGCAGGTCGTCTCCAAGGCCGATCTCACCCACGGCAAGTCGTTCTCGGTGATGTCGGATTCGAGCGGCTTCTTTCGCGTCACCGATGTTCCGGACGGGGACTATCTGCTCACCTTCTTCCACTCGCGGCTCGAGGAGTTGGGGCTGAGCGGTCCGATGAAGCCGCTCACCGTGCGGGGGCCGCGCACGGATGTCGAACTGGGGCTTCCCGGGACGCGCCGCGTGATCGCGATGCACTGCGGGGCGCGCGCGCGCGCCGACTCGACCGCGCTGCTTCTCGGCCAGGTCGTGCAAGCCGAGCAGCCGGACCCGGTCGTAGGCGCGACGGTAACCGCGCAGTGGGTGGAGATCAGCTTCAGCGCGCGCGGGATGGTGCGGTCGACCCCAACCGTGCGTGCGACGACTGACGCGAACGGTCGCTACAGCATGTGCGGGGTCCCCGGCGATGCGATCCTGAATGTGTGGGCGAGTCTCGGCAAGGCGACGACCGGGTCGGTCAGCGTCGAGATGAAACCGCACCGGGTGGCGTCGCAGGAACTGTCGCTCGACGTTGCCGATACCGCTCGCCCGACGGTGGCATCTGGCCCCGTGCGTCGCGGGACGGCGCGGGTGACCGGCGTCGTTCGCACCCCATCCGGGGCCGTGCTTCCGGGCGCGCGCGTCGCGCTGCGCGGCACCGACACCGAGACAGTTGCCGATGCGACCGGTGCGTTCGTGCTGAGTAATCTTCCCGGCGGGACGCAGACACTCGAGGCGCGCGCCATCGGCTTCGTTCCGATCGCGCGGGGCATCCGGCTGTCGGCGAAGCGTCCGCTGCGCTTCGACATCCGTTTCGATTCGGCTGCGCGCATTCTGCAGACGGTCGAGGTCACCGGCGATCGGGTGTATGACAGCGCCACCCGCGGATTCATGGATGCGAAGAAGCGCGGCTTCGGATTCTTCATCGATCGCGAGACCATCGAGAATCGCCAGGCATTCAATACGAGCGATCTCCTGCGCAGCGCACCGGGCGTTTCCGTCTCGAACAGCGGCCCCCCGGGTAGCGACGCGAACATCCAGATTCGCGGTGCGGCCAGCTTCAGCGGGGCCTGCCAGCCGAGCGTCGTCGTCGATGGCCTGCAGCTGAGTGGAAGTGCCGGTGACATCGACATGCTGGCGCGTCCAGAGGATATCGTCGGCATCGCGATCTATCGCGGGCCATCCGAAGTCCCGGTGGAATATTCGACTGGCAGCTCGTGTGGCCTGATCCAGATCTGGACACGGCGCGGGAACACGCCGCGCGGCAGGGCGAAGTAGCCGCGCGCGGCGCGCGTCCCGGCTGGACCTGGCGGAGCTGAGCGACGATGCTCCCGCTGTTGTTCGAGACGTATGACGATGTCACGCGCGTCAGGCTCTCGCAGTGGCGGAGTCGCGTCGTCGGCTATGAAGTGAGTGTCTATTTCCACCGCCACGCGCTGATCGACACCGGCTTTCCCGCCGGCGCTTCGGCGGTGCTGAAGCTGGCCCGCGACCGCGCCATCGTTGCGGCGCTGGTGACGCACCATCACGAGGACCACAGCGGTGGCGCATCCGCGCTCGCCGCGGCTGGCATTCCCCTGGCAATGTCGGCGGAGACGGCGCGTCGAATCACCCCCGGCGACCGGGTCCCACTTTACCGGCGCGTCGTCTGGGGCGGTCCGCGACCGTTAGGCCCCTTCGCCCCGGCACCACGCGTTCCCGGTCTCGAGCTCCTCCCCGCGCCCGGCCACAGCGCCGATCACCACGTGATCTGGGACGCCGAGCGCCGAACGCTCTTTGGCGGCGATCTCTTCCTCGGCGTGAGGGTGCGCGTCGCCCACCCGGAAGAAGATCCGCGCCTGCTCGTGACGACGCTCCGCCGCATCGCCGCGCTCGAGCCCGAGCGCTTCTTCGACGCGCATCGCGGCCCGATCCCGACACCGGCGACCGCGCTGCGCCTCAAGGCCGACTGGCTCGAGCAGACCATCGCGTCAATCGACGATTGCATCGCCCGCGGCTGGAACGACCGCGCGATCCGCCGCGAACTGCTCGGCCGCGAGGCGTTCTCGTCGTACATCTCGGGCGGCGAGTACGGAAAGCAGAACCTCGTGCGCGCGGTGCGGCTGGGTGGGGCTGCGCGTTAGGTGCAAATCCTCAAGTGTATTGGGGACCGGGGGCCAGGGACCAGGCGTTAGGCACGGCGCAACGGCCCCTGGCCCCTGGCCCCTGGCCCCTGGCCCCTGGCCCCTGGCCCCTTACCGGTGCATCGGCAGCTTCGAGTCCGTGTGCCCGGCGTCCATCGGCTCCGCGCTCGCCTTGGCGAATTCGTCGAGCAGCGCCTTCATCATCTGCTGGCGCTTGTCGAAGAGGCGCTTCAGCGGGCGCTGCTTCGAGCGGGCGAGGGCGTAGCTCGTCAGGAGCGGGAGCGCGACGGTGGTGTCGAGGTAGCAGACGACGGCATCGGGGAGCCGGTCGGGATCGATCGTCCCCCAGCTGACCGCTTCGGCCGGCGTCGCGCCGGAGAGGCCGCCGGTGTCGGGGCGGGCATCGGTGATCTGGAGGAAGTAGTCGTGTCCGCGCTCGTCGATGCCCAACACTTCCTGAATCTGCGGCTCGGTCTGGAGCATGAAGTTCTTCGGGCTGCCGCCGCCGAGGATCATCACGCCGCTCTTCCCGCCGCCGCGTTTCGCCGCGAGCACGATCGACGCCGTCTCGTTGACATCCTGGTTCGGGTCGATGAGGCACTTCCCGCCCTCGAGTGCGAGGGCGGCGACGTTCATCCCGATCGACGAGTCACCAGGCGACGACGTGTAGATCGGCACGCCCGACGCATAGGCTGCGCTGAGCAGCGACTTGGTGCCGATCCCTAACGTTTTTTCGCGGGCGCGGACGTACTTGCCGCAGAGGTTGTGGAACTCCGCGCTCGACATCGCCCGCTGGAACTCCGGTGCCCGGATGATCTGGCGGAAGAAGGCGTCGGTCGAGAGCAGCACGTCGTAGTCGAAAAAGATGTCGTAGATGCGGACGACGCCTTCCTCACGCAGCTCCGTGTCACTTGCCTGTGCGTTACCGCGGTGCATTGAAAGGCCGAGCCCGAAATGCGTGTCGTGGTAGAGATTCGCACCCGTCGAGATGATCCAGTCGACGAAGCCCGCCTCGATGAGCGGAATCAGCGCCGCCATGCCGAGCCCCGCCGGTGTCAGCGCGCCGGTGAGCGTCAGGCCGACGGTCACGTCGGGCTCGAGCATCTTGCCGGTGAACAGCTGGCACGCCTCGCGAAGACGCGCGGCGTTGTAGGCGAGGAATGTCCCCTCGATCAGGTCGGCGACCGACTCGCTGCCGTCGATTCGGCGCGGGTCGATGCGCTTCCCCTTGAGGAAGCGGCTCTTCTCGTGCGACGTGTGAGTCTCCGCGGCCGGCGCCGTTTTCGCGCTTGCCTTGCCGGCGCGCTCGCGCTGCTCGGCTGCGCGCTTCTGCTCGCCCTTGTTCCCCGCGGCGGATGAGCGCGTGCTGGGTGCGTGACGCGACGCCTTGAATCCACCGCGCTCGCGCGGTGCCTGTTCCCCGTCGTCACGCGTTCCGCTCTTTTTCTTAGCCATTACGCTGCTCCGCCCGCGCAACCGCGGTCTTGTTCTGTGCCTTGAATGCGCTGATCACCGCATTCGCCGCCTCGGCGGGATCATCGGTCAGCAGCATCAGATCCAGGTCGCTCGGTGAAATCTTCCGCTCGCCGAGGACTCGCGTCTGGAGCCAGCGCACGAGTCCGGCCCAGTAGTGGCGGCCGAAGAGAATGACGGGGAACTGGTAGATCTTTCCCGTCTGGATGAGCGTGAGCGCCTCGAACAGCTCGTCGAGCGTGCCGAATCCGCCGGGAAAAATGATGAAGGCAACCGAGTACTTGATGAACATCGTCTTCCGCACGAAGAAGTAGCGGAAGTTGACGAGGGTGTCGACGTACGGATTGGCGCCCTGCTCGAAGGGCAGCTCGATGTTGCAGCCGATCGAGCGCCCCCCGCCTAACCGTGCGCCCTTGTTGGCCGCCTCCATGATCCCCGGGCCCGCGCCCGTTATGATCGAGAAGCCCGCTTCCGCGAGCAGCCGCGATACTTCGGTCGACTGCTTGTACTGCGGATCGTCGGGGTGCGTGCGCGCCGATCCGAACACCGAGACGCCTTTCTCGACGGTGGCGAGAGTATCGAATCCCTCGATCACCTCGCTCATGATCCGCAGCGCCCGCCAGGTGTCGGTGCGTGTGAAGTCCGAGTATTTCCGCCGGTCGTCCGTCGCCGGCGCGCTGAGCAGCTTCTCGTCCTCGGTGATCGGCGGACGCCAATCGCGGATCGCGTCGTCGATCACGCGGGCGGTCGCGCCCGAGACACGCTTCTCGACACCCTGCGACGGCGGCACCCTTCCCGCGGCGAGATGCCCCTCCTCGGTTCGTTCGCGCGCGCCCTGCTGCGCCTCCTGCTGCGCCGCCGCGAGCAACGCCGGGTTCGCCTTCTTCCCGCTCGCCGTGCGGGGCGCGGTCGATCGCGGCTTGCCCGGTCGCTTGGCTGGCTTCTCGTCCGGCTGGGTCTCCGCCTTCGCGGCGCGCTTTGTCGTCTTCTTTCGTGAGGGCATGGGTAAGTCTCTCCTGGCGTCGAGCCCAGGTCAACGGCCGCGCGGAGTCAACGCGTGTGGCGGCCAGTCGAAGCGGCTAGATTCCGGCGTGCCCGTTTTCATTCTCGTCGCCGACGGCGCCCGTCCTGACACGCTGGCCGCGGCGATGGACGAGGGCTCGTTGCCTGCGCTCGCAAAGCTGCGAGCCGAGGGCATGGCGTGCGAGGTGACGTCGGCGTTTCCGTCGGTCACCGGACCCGCGTACACACCCTTTCTGCTCGGGCGCTACCCGGGGCCGGTTGGGCTTCCCGCGCTGCGCTGGTTCGATCGGGCGCGGACGCACGCGTCCTTCCCGCATTACACGCGGAGCTACGTCGGGCACGAGATGCGGCACGTCGATGCGGATCTGGATGCGGCAGCGCCGACGATGTTCGAGCTCGTGCCGCGATCGCTCGGATCATTGAGCGTAATCCAGCGCGGGCTCGCGAAGCGGAGCCGTATCGGCGGTGGCGCCCGGTTCGCGCTGCGCGCCGCGCGGACGCATTTCTCCGGGAAAGCGGCGCGGTGGCTCGAGATCGATCGAGACATCGGAAGCGAGCTCGCGCGGCGCATCCGCGCGGAGCGCCCCGACTTCGTGTTCGCCGCGCTGACGGGAATCGACAAGGCGTCGCACGCCGAAGGCCACGACCATGGACTCGTCCGCGACGCGATGCGGATCGTTGATGACGTCGCCGCGGAAGTGCGCGCCGATGCCGAACGGGATGGCCGCTGGGAGGAGACGCAGCTCTGGATCGTGAGCGACCATGGGCATTCCCGCGTGAGCAATCACGAGAACCTCGCGCAGGTGGTCGAGGACTCCGGGAGCACGGTGGTCGCGCATCCGTGGATCTACCGCGCCCATCCCGATGTCGCCGTGATGGTGAGCGGCAATGCGATGGCGCACATCTATCTCGACCTGAGTGCGCCCGATCGCCAGTGGTGGCCGGCCGTCGGGGGGCGGTGGCGGGCGCTCGTCGAGATGCTGGTGCAGCGCGCCTCGGTGGACATCGCGCTGCTCCCCGAGTCGCCGACTCGCTGCGAGGTGGTCAGTGCAACACGGGGACGGGCAGTCGTCGAACAATCAATCGGTACAGATGGGACGAGGCGCTACTCGTACCTGTTCCGCGACGGCGACCCGTTAGGCATCGGACGGGCGATCACTTGTGCCAGCGGAGATGCGGCGTACGACGCAACGATCGGCGGCGACTATCCGGATTCGATCGTCCAGATCGCCCATCTCGCCGGGGCGGCGAGGTCGGGCGAGGTCATTCTCTCGGCGTGCCGAGACTGGGACTTTCGCGCGAAGTACGAGCCGATTCCGCATCGATCGTCGCACGGCGCACTGCATCGCGAGCACATGCTCGTGCCGCTGATCATGAGCCGCGCGCCGGCTCGCGCGCCGCGGCGTACCGTCGACGTCATGCCGAGTGCACTCGACGCGCTCGGGCTGCCCACGCCGCCAGGGCTCGACGGCAGGTCATTTTTCTGACTATCTGTACCCGGACTACTCGCCAGCCCCCAGGCTACTCGATAACTTGGGCGCGACCGACATTGGAGGAACCATGCGCAACGTCGTGCTAGTCGTCGCGGCGCTCGTCAGCCTGGCATGCGCGAGCAAGGCCGGCCGAATCGTACCGCCGAATCGCAACGTGATCACCGCCGACGAAATCGCGAAATCCAACGCGAGCTCGGCGTATGAGATCATCGAGCGACTGCGCCCAGCCTTTCTCCGAACACGCGGCTCACAATCGATTCAGAACCCGGCGCCGGTGTCGCCGGTCGTCTACCTCGATGGAATGCGATTCGGTCCAGTCTCGTCGCTTGCCCAGATACCAGCGATCGGTGTCGTTTCGATCCAGTACCTGAACGCCATCGATGCATCGCAACGCTTCGGACTCGGCAACGAAGGCGGGGCGATTCTGGTGTCGACCAAGCACTGACGAGCGAGTTCCTGCGGAAACGTCAGGCAGGCAGTCCTGCCTGACGTTTTCCCGTTGCTGCTAGTCGGCGACCCTGAATCGCGCGGCAAGCCCGGCCAGCGTCGTCGCCGATCGGGTCAGGTCGCGGCTCGTCTCGGTGAGCGCCTCGGTCGCGGCGGATTGCTGCTCGGTCGCCGTGGCATTGCGCGATGCCTTCTCGAGCGATGCGTTGGCGATGGCCTGGATCTCCCGGACCGCGGCGAGATGGCGCTGGATCGACGTGCCCTGCTCGTCCACGCGTGGCGCGATCTGGGACACGAACTCGGTCATCGAGCCGAATCCGTTCATGATCGCCGACAGCGCCTCGCGTCCCGCCGCCGACACATCGCTGACGTCGGCGATGCGCGCGCTGCCCTGACTCATCCGCTGCCGTACCTCCTCGACCGCGCGGCGAACCGCGCGCACCGACTCGGCAACCTCCTGTGCTGAGGAGCTCGACCGCGCGGCGAGCTCGCGGACTTCGTCGGCCACGACCGCGAACCCCCGTCCGTGATCTCCCGCGCGTGCCGCCTCGATCGCCGCGTTGAGCGCCAGCAGGTTCGTCTGGTTGGCGATCTCCTCGATCAGCGTCACGAACTTCGAGACGCGATCGCGTGCTTGCTCAAGCGTTTCGAGCGACGCCGCCGACTGCTGGAAGTCCATCCCCAGCTCACCGAGCAGTTCGTCGGCGCGCCTGACGCTGCCGGCATGCTCCGAAGCGGAATCGCGAATGCGCGCCGCTTCCGTCGCACGTTGCGCCGCGCCATTGCGGACGCCCGTGTTCTGGGTGGCGATCTCCTCGACCGCGGCGCGCACTTCACGCACCACCTCGAGCTGATGGCGAGCGTCGCCGGCGAGCGCGCCACTCGCCTCGCCAATGGTTGCCGCGCTCAGGTGCATCTGCGACGCGCCGCTCGCCACCGCGGCGGCCTGTTCGGCGACCGTGCGCGAGGTGTCCTGGATCTCGCGCACGAGCGCACCGACCGCCTGGGTCATGCTGTTGACGCTCACCGAGAGGAAGCCAAGATCGTCGAGATCGCCCTGCGGCAACCGCACCGACATGTCCCCTTTCTCGATTCGCGCGAGCATTCCGCGCGCTTCGCGCACGCGGCGCGTGTAATCCGCCGGACTCTTCGCGGCGATGAATCCGAGCGCCGCAATGAAGAACGCCTCGAGCCCGACGATCCCTAACGGCGCGGGAATTCCGGTGACTTGGGCGCCGTAGAGGCGAAACACCGGGAAGAGGACCGTGCCGAGCGCCAGCTGCACGTACGCCGCCCGCGGAACGCCGAGCGCGTAGCTGCCAACCGCGTACACCAGGATCGGAATAGCGAGGTATCCCTGCGCCCCGAGCATGACGACGAAGCCCATCATGATCGTCGTGTCGAGCGCGAGCAGCGTCCAGAAATGCCACGCGCGGAAGCTCTGCAGTCGCTGCGCCCCCCAGACCGCGACTGTTCCCGCGAGCGCGAGCGTCGAGAACGCGAGCGCGACCCAGCTCGGGATCGGGAGGGTGTCCCAGATCAGGTCCGTGAAGCCCAGCACGTAGGTGACGCCGATGATCGCGATCCGCTTGCGCAGTGCGACGGCGTGTCGCGCCTCGAGGAGCAGTTGCTGCTCCCGGGCGAACAGGGACTTCATCTCTATGCGTTCAGTCGTGCTGTCGTTGCTCACGTGATGCGGTTGGAGGGCACACGTAAGACCGAGCGGGAGGGGTTGCGGTCACAATCCTGAGGGGGGAAGAAAACGATCCGCAACCCGCGCATCATTCCGACCGTCGGCCCCTCACCAGCGGAACAATCGAAAAAATCGCCCATGACACTTCGAGGACGATGAACCCGGCCCGCCGGTCGGCGATCGCCACCGCGGCGAGGAATACCGATCCGAAGAAGTTGAGGACGTTGAAAGCGACGTCCTCCCGCTCCATCCGCCCGAGCTGCAGCGCGATGAAGGCGATCAGCACCAGCGCCGCGCCGGCAAGGGAGAGCAATTGATAGAGCATGGTCGGTGGCCCACTATTCAGTATGGTCTCGTTGCGTCGCGGCTGGCTCCGCCTTTCGTTCGCGCTCGGCCTCCGGGCGATTCGGTCGCCGCGCCTGGCGGCGGACCTGCTTGGCGTTGCCTGGCGGTTCCGATCCCGGAACTGGTGGCGGCGCCCGCCCTTCTTGCCGCTGCCTGACGGTCAGTACCTGCGCTGGCGGATGCACACTGCTTACGGCGACCAGGACGCGATCCCGCCGGTGAAGGACGTCGTGAGGTACGCGCGATGGTCGCGCGAGCAGTCGTGAAAGCAATGTTCGCCCCGTCCGCTGCACCAGCCCCAGTGTCGATCGAGTCGATTCCGGTGTCTGCGGTCGATCGTGTCGCGCTCGCGAGTCGCCTCAAGGCGCAGGCGTATGGTCTCGGCTTCGATCTCGTCGGTATTACGACGCTCGGACCCGCCGAAACCGCGCCCGTGTTCGACGAGTGGGTCGCCGCCGGGCGCGCCGGGGAGATGCACTATCTCCCGCGCGGCGCCGAGAAACGCCGTGATACCCGCCTGCCTTACGATGGGGCGACGACCGCGATAGTCGTCGGGATGAGCTACGGAGGCGCGGAGCCCTCCGGTCCTGTCGCCCGGTACGCCCGCGGCGATGACTATCACGACGTCATGATCGCGAAGTTGCGCGAGCTGCAGGCGTGGCTGGCGAAGGAGGTCCGCGCGCCGGTCGCGGGAAAGCCTTATGTCGATACGGGGCCGATCCTCGAGCGCGACCTCGCCCGGCGCGCCGGTCTCGGCTGGTTCGGCAAGAACACGAACCTGATCAACCCGGAGAAGGGGTCGTTTTTCTTCCTCGGCGCGCTGCTCGTGAATCTCGACCTGCCAAGCGACGCGTCATTCGAGGCCGATCGCTGCGGAAGCTGCAGGCGCTGTCTCGACGCCTGCCCGACGCAGGCGCTGGTCGAGCCGCGCGTGCTCGATGCGACGCGCTGCATCTCGTACCTGACGATCGAGTTGAAAGGAGGGATCCCGGAGGAGCTCCGTGCGCCGTTAGGCGGGTTGCTCTACGGGTGCGACATCTGCCAGGACGTCTGTCCGTGGAACGAGAAGTTCGCGGAAGTGTTGCCGGAGGGCTCGCCGTTCGCGGCCCGGCCAGCGTTAGGGAGCAAGGATGCACGCACTCTCGCGCGCGAGCTGCTGGCGATGACGCAGGAGGAATTCAGCGTGGCGTTCAAGGGCTCGCCGATGAAGCGCGCGAAGCTGCGCGGCCTGAAGCGCAACGCGGCGGTGGTACTGGGCAATATCGGCACTCCCGCAGACGTGGACACGCTCGCTCGCGCGCTGGACGAGGAAACCGACCCGATGATCGCCGCTCATGCCGCGTCGGCGCTCGCGCTGCTGCGCGAGCGAGGCGGAGTTTCGTCTCGGTAGTCGACCCTTCGCGGCGGCTTCGTCACCGGACTGGCGTTGGCATCTCGTCGCGGGCGCTCCACGAGCATTCGGTGCCAGGGATGTCGGCGCGGCGGCGCTCCCCCGCCAATCGGACGAAGCCGACCGTCAGGGACCGCGCGACGCTCTTTCGATCTTCACCTTCTCGATGTTGTCATCATCCTCGCGCTCCTCCCAGTCGAGCACGTGATACGGATCGATACCGGCCAGTGAGGGCTCGCGTGGCACAGTCACAATAATCGTCTGCTCGCCGGAGCGGATGCGATGCATCTGCACGTAGAGCGGCGCGCTCAGTTCGTCGCCTCGCTCGCCGCGCGCGAACACGCCGACCGGCAACCACTCATCGATCGGTAGCCTTGTCTCGACGCCGGCGCTGTCCGCGACCACCTTGCGCGCCTCTACCCGCAATGTCACCTCCCACGCCCCCGACGGCGTCTTCTCCGCCGTCACTCGATGCGCCTTCAGCTCCCAGAAGGTGTTCACCTCGAACAGGTCGTGCAGCAGGTATCTCAGCGAATCGGGCGTGACCGCCTGCAATTCGCTGTAGAGATCGAGCGTGGTCGCGAGCGGCGGCGTGCCTGACGCGTGCTTCTCGAACACGCGGCGAATGGCCGTGTTCACGCGGTCGGTGCCGATGTACTGGGCAAGCGCGTTCAGGGCGAACGGGCCCCTGCGGTAGGACATGTACGGGTCGAGGCCGCGGAGCAGCGGCTCGCCGCGGCGGATCGGCGAGTAGGGATACGGCTCCCGCATAAAGCTCATGAGGTGCCGGAGCTGCGCGTCGCCATAGTTGCTTCGCAGAACCTGCATCCCCATGTACCAGGCGAGACTTTCGCTCATCACCGGAACGCCCTCGACGACCGCGTACGGCACACCCCACCCGTGCCCCATCTCGTGCGCCACGATCGCGGACGGCAGATCCAGCCCCCCCGCGCCGTCCTTCGGGCTCCACAAGCTGAACCCTTCGGCGTGACTGATCATGCCGGCGTCTGCGTGCATCCCCGTCCCGTTGCCGGGTCGTTCAACCACGCTCAGTGTCCCATAACGGTAGGGACCGAAGTGCGTGGTGTAGTACGCCAGCGAGGCGCCAACGCTGCGGAGCATGCGCTCGAGATTCGCGGTGTGCCCCGGGTGGTGGAAGACCTGGATGGTAACGCCGTTCGACTGCGTTTCATGTAGCGCGTACTGCGCCGAGAAAAATGCCTGCTCGGTGCCGGCATCGGAATCGGCGATGTAGTGGAAGTATCGGCGCCCCCCTTCTGACCACGTCCGTCGCAGCTCCCCAGGCGCGACCGCGACCTGATCCGCGTCGGTGCCGACGATCGCGTCCGTCGTGATGCGTCCGGCTCCCATCTTCCTCGCATTGACATCGTACAGCGAGCGCACCACCGGGCGCGGCGCGAGGCCGTGCACGCGCCGATCGCTCGCACTCACGAGCTCACGCCCCTGCTGATAGCCAATGTCAGGGAACGAGCGGTTCGAAAAGGAGCTCCCGTTGGGCACTACCGAGGGGTCGATTCCCCGGTTGCTGAAACCGCGCGACTGGAAATGCATCTCGAAGTCCAGGCGGAGCGATTCGCCCGGCTGAAGCGGCGTGACCAGGTCGTAGATGCGGTAACCCCGTTCGTCGTCGACAAGAACCAGTGCAGCCCCTCGGTCGAACGACAACGAGTCAGGCTTGGCTCCCGCCGCGGTGGCCACGTGAAGCGAGTCGATCGCGACACCGCTCGCGTTCACCAGGCTGTACGATCCTCGAATCCTCGCTTCATGCAGGCTCGGGTAGATCTCGACCCGCAGCCTGTTCGCTGTCACCTGAGGCTGAGGAATGCTCTCGTAGCGTTTGTAGCGTTGCTCGTACCCGGCGAGCAGCGAAGTGCGGTCCGCATCCGTCGCGTACGTGTTCAACATGTTCGTGTTGTAGAAGATGAAGCCGCCTAACGTGACGACGAGTGCCATCGCTGCCGCGGCGGCCCGGATTGCCGTACCATCGAAGCGCCGGCGCGCCAGCCGGAGCCGCATCGCAATGCTGCTCTCCCTGCCGCGCACCCAGATGAGCGTCGCCCCGACCGCGAGCAGCAGCGCCCACCCCGCCCAGTAGAGCTTGAACCAGAGCCACGGTCGGATCGACAGGCCGAACCCACTCATGTCCGTATAGGACCACCCCGGACCGGCACCGTAGATGAGTAGGTTGTGCTCGAGCCCGAACATCGAGGCGAGCGCGATGACGACGGAGCCGATCGTCGCGACCAGATGCCCGATGTACTTCTGGTCGACCGCCACGTGCGCCACGAGCGCGAGCACCACGAACAGCAGGTATTCGGGCAGCTGAAGGCCGAACATGACCTTCACGTACAATCCTGGCTCGAAGTTGTGGTAACCGAGTATCGCCTGGGCAACCATTCCGGCCAGCGCGAGCAGCGCAACGAACACGACGAGCACGATGCCGAGGCCGATGAATTGTCCGAGGAACCGGGGCCATTCCGTTCCCGGCATTGCGTCGGTGATCTCGCCCAGCCCGGCGTCCCGTTCGCGCCACACAAGCTCGCCGGCAAAGAACACAGTGAGCAGCGGGACGATCATCCAGCGGCTCAGCTCAGCAGACAGCGGTGCGGTCAGTTCCTGAAGGACCTGCGTGGTGGTCGGGATCAGCGGGACACCGTTGAGCGACATCTGATCGGCTACCACGGGAACCGTCAGGAGCGGAATGCCTGCCAGCATGGCGAGTCCGGGCCAGCTCTTCGCGATCGACCGGAACGACGCCCCCGCGATCGCGATCGTCTGGCGCGCATGCAGCGACCATCCGAAGACCTGCGCGTCTGCACCGATGGCGATCGACCCGGTCGATTCTGCTTCCCGTCGCGGCGAGTTGCTGAGTAGACGCGTCGCTATCCGTGCGTCCCGGCGTCGCGTCCACCATTTCAGCCATCGGCTCTCGTCACGATGGGCAAACCGGAAGCGCAGGTAGGTGAACGCGACCGTCACGAGCCCGACGCCGAGCCAGAGGAGCCGGTTCCTGAGGACCGTGCCCTCCAGCAAGATCAGGCGCCGGCTCTTCTCGATCGTCGTCCACTCATGCGAAAGCTTGTCCAGGATGAAGTTGACGCCGATCGGATCCATCATCATCCCGAGATCACGGGCAACGAACCAGACGAAATACGTCGCGACGAAGAACCCCGCGAAGAAGAGCAGCAGGCTTCCGAGATAAGCGGCCATCGGGCGTCCGGTCCGCGCCGCGAGCGAGAACTGGATCGCTGTCGCGAAGAAAGCGTTAGGGAGGACGAGGAAGCCGAAGGCGGTGAGGTATGCCGGCGGCCGGAACGGACCGATCGCCTCGGCAGGAACGCCCGGCCAGTAGACGGCGAGCATGATCCCCGCCGGCACGGCGAGCAGGATCAGCACGTTGAGCACGAGCGCGGCGAGGAAACGCCCGCCGAGGTACTCCGCCTTGCTGACAGGAGTGGTGTAGGTGAGCGGCTGCATGCCCGTCGCCACATCCCGCGCCGCGGCCTCGCCGGCAACCGCGGCCGCGACCATCAGCCACACCAGCCCCCCGACCACCGCGGTCTTCGCGATCGCGAACGGCGAATTGACGAAGAAGTCATCGTAGAGCGCCTCCGCGAGTGAGTTGTCCCGCGCCATCATGAAATCCAGGACGAGCAGGACGGCGAAGAACGCCCACGGCCAGGCACGCCGTAGCTGGTAGCTCAGCTCGAAGCGAAAAATCGCGAGGAATTTCATGATGCGGCGACTGGCTGCTCGCGGCGCCGGCCGTAATGTCCCGCCATCGTACTGAAGTAGACGTCCTCGAGGTCGGGCTCGACGGATTCGAAGCCGAAGCCCGGCGGCGTCTCGCCGTAGACGTGCACAACGGTCCGTCCCGCGAGGAGCTTTGTCGAGATGACGGCATGCTCCCGCTCGATCAGCGGCAGCACGCCGCGATCGATCACCCGTCTCCAGATCCGACCCTTCAGCGCGTTCACAGCGCCCGACGGCTCGGTCTCGAGCAGGATCTCGCCCCGGTCGATGATCGCCATCCGGGTGCACAGTTCGCTGACGTCCTCGACAATGTGGGTGGAGAGGAGGACGACACTGTGCTCACCCAGTTCGCTCAGAAGATTGAGAAAGCGGACGCGCTCGGCGGGGTCGAGACCAGCCGTTGGCTCGTCGACGATCATGAGCTTCGGGTTGCCGAGGAGCGCCACGGCGACACCGAAGCGCTGGCGCATGCCACCGGAGTAGCCGCCGAGGTTCTGCTTGCGGACATCCCACAGGTTGACCTGTCGCAGCAGCGCCTCGACGACGTTTTTTCGCGCCGCGCGCGTGGCGATGCCCTTGAGCAGCGCGAAGTGATCGAGGAGGTTTTCCGCGCTCACGTTCGGATAGACCCCGAATTCCTGCGGCAGGTAGCCGAGCGTTTGTCGGACTTCCTGTTTCTGTTCGAGCACATCGATGTCGCCCAATCGGGCGCTGCCTGCGTCCGCCTCCTGGAGCGTGGCCAGGATGCGCATCAGCGTGGACTTCCCCGCGCCGTTAGGCCCGAGCAGGCCGTACATGCCGGCCGGGATCGTGAGCGTGACGTTTTTGAGTGCGTGGACGCCGTTCGGATAGGTCTTGGAGATGTTGCGGATGTCGAGGTGCAAGGTTCAGGGCTCCATTCGGGCGGCAATCCGTCGCCGGTTACGGCGGTCGCGGTGCTGGGCGCTCGCCGGAGCATCATAATGTACTTTGCAGTATAAAGTAAACGGCCGCACCTGCAAGCATTCCGTAAGACAGGCCA